>CACWSW010000005.1 GCA_902763655.1 uncultured bacterium | reverse complement strand
TGAGGGACTGATTTTGAGAGAATTTGAGAAAACAAGCCTCTTGTATATCAAGACCCAATCTGCTAAACTTACATCATCTTCATCCCTAAGAAAGGAAAAGCAATGATCAAACCGTTAATTCATGATGCCCAGGTAGGAACTTGCCTTAGCAAAGGCTGGAAAATCTACAAGGAAAATTTTGGCCTTGTCTTGTTGGCCACGCTCATCGCCGGCTTAATCTCTTTCTTTACTTGCAGCATCTGCGCGGGACCAATGGTGTGTGGCCTGTTCGGTATCCTGCTCGCCCTTATCCGCGGCCAGGAACAGAAGCCGAAAGTTGGCGATCTTTTCAAGGGATTCTCCAAGTTCCTTCCTGCATTCCTCGTCCTCCTCGTGTTATCTCTCTGCTTCACTGTCATAAACCTCTTCTTTGCGTTTGTGCCGCTTCTCGGCTTGCTTGTAAATTGGTTCCTTTCCATCTTCTTTCCTGCGATAATGGTCTTGGCAATCCTCCTAATTGCAGACCAAAACGCGACATTCGGTGAGGCGTTCAGCACTCCGCTCAACATGATAGGGAAGAAGCCGTTCTGGTCATTCTTCCTGGTTGTCTTCGTGGCAAGCCTTATCGCCGGTCTTGGTTTCATGCTGTGTGGCATCGGCCTCCTGTTCACGATGCCAATATTCTACTGCATGGTTGCCGCCGCATATGACGAGGCTATTGGCGGCGGCGATGCCTCGCCTGCAACGCCGCCGGCACCAGAAGCAGAAGCCCCCGCATCGCCGTCGACGCCAGAAGCGCCATCGGCATCGTAAATTAAAAGACAGCCAATTATGGCAACTCCGCCCGGCAACCATGCAACTGCATGAATGCCGGGCGGACTACGTCTGCGCGTTCAACTCGTCGATCTGCTTGGTGGTGCCGAAGACGATGAGCTTGTCGTCGGCGTGAATCTGGTCGTTCGGCCCAGGGATCATGATGGCGCGCGGCTTCTTCGGGTTCTCGTCCTGGCGGCGGATGCAGAGCACTGTCACGCCCGTCTTGTTGCGGAGATCCGCCTGCGCTAGCGTCTTGTCGACGCATGACTCCGGGACGTTGATCTCTGCGATGGAGCATCCCTCGGAGATCTCAAGCAGGTCGAACGCACCCCGGTTCGCGAGCGACCGCGCCAGCCTGTGGGCGCTCTCGTGGTCGGGGAAGATCACCTGGTCCGCGCCGATCTTCTGCAGTATCTTGCCGTGCAGCTCGCTCGTGGCCTTCGCCACCACCGTCTCGATGCCCAGCTCCTTGCAGTTGGCCGTCGCAAGGGTAGACGCTTCGATGTTCGAGCCGATGGCCACCACCGCCACGTCGCACTCGCGCAGTCCGGCCTCGTCAAGCGTCCGCGCGTCGGTCGCGTCTCCCTGCACGGCCTGCTCCACGATGTCGCGCGCCTTCTGCACGAGGGAACCGTTGCGGTCCAAGAGCAGCACCTCCTGACCGGCTTCCGCCAGCGATTCCGCAAGCGAGAGCCCGAACCGCCCCGCGCCGATGATTCCTATCCTTCTCATTTCGCCTCCTGTTCCTGCTTTTTCTCCGAAGGTGGCTTTGGCCTGCTGGGGACAGCCCGCTGCCTGCCAAGCGTAGGACGGTTGAACTCCAGCACCACGTTGTACAGGCGCTCCGCCAACTCCGGATCTTCCTCGAAGAGGTTTTTCACCTCGGAATACGTCTTGTTGTCTATAGCGGCGCGCACGGCCAGAAACCTCCCGTGTGACGGATACTTCGTGGACGTGAACATCTTGTCCCTGTCGAACAGCCCCGCGTTGACGAGGTTCTGGAACACCTCGCGGACATGTTCCGGATCAACGCTGAACTGCCGCGCGCGATAGTCATCCCACGTGGCGTCGTCCATCGACTTCGCGAAGCTGTCCGATACGCGCCGCGACGTGCCGCTCTTCACGTCCACGAACCCAGCTCCGGTGATCCGAACAGAGACGCGCCGCACCGGCTCGCGCGTGGCGTTGTAGTAGTGGATCTCGCACCAGTTCAGCGGGGTCACCGTCACCGTCACGTACGGATCGTCCCAGAAAAGCCCACAGCCAGAGAGCGTAGCGAGCGCAAGAAAGAGGATTGAAGATTTTAGATTGAAGATTGAAGATCGACTGTCAAACATTGCGACTTTCTCCTTTAGGGCTCACTTTTCACCATTCACCTTTCACCATTCACCTTTCGCTGCCAACAGCCCTGCCCCATGCAAGGTCAACGTCTGGTCAATGACAAACGGCATTCCGCTGTCGCGCAGCACCCACTTAGCGAAGCCGCCGGTGGCGACGAGCCTGAAGTCCGTCTTGAAGTTGCGCGCCAAGGTGGACACGATCTCGCGCACCATCCCCCGGTAGCCCACGAGCGCGCCGAAGCGCATGGCCTCCTCGGTGGAACGTCCGATCTTCGGACAGCGCCCGCCCAGCTTCATGCGCGGGAGCTGGGCCGTGCGCTCGTAGAGATAGTCGCGCATGAGCGGGAAGCCGGGGGCGATCACGCCGCCGCGCCACGTGAGGTCCGCCGTGATCGCCGCCGCCGTGAACGCCGTCCCGAAGTCGCACACGATCACGGGCGCGCCGTAGCGGTCCACCGCCGCCGCCGCGTCCGCCAGGCGGTCAGCGCCGATCGTCTCGGGATGCGGATAGTCGAGCGAGAGACCCGACGCTGCGCCGAACAGCTCGTGGTCCACGCAGATGAACGGCACACCCTGGCTCTTCGCGAAACGCCGCCACGCGGCATCCGCACGCGGCACCACGCTCACGTAGGCGACGCCGTCCGCTCCGAGCGCAAGGAGCGCCTCTGCCGCCGCGAAGGCGGCGGCGCGGTCGCCGTCGACATGCGAGACGCGCGAGACGCGGCCGCCGGACCAGAGTCCAACGGCCGTGCTCGTGTTTCCCACATCTACGGCGATCAGCCTCACTTCACGACCGTGTAGGTGCCGGCCACGTACTCCTTCGGCTGCTCGCCGGGAACCGTGACGGTGGCGGTAGTGTTCGCCGGGATCGTGAACGTCCACGTCCACTTGCCAGCCTCGTCGTAGCACCAGGCGCTCTTGATCGGGCCGTAGGGCGAGCGGAAGCAGGCCTTCACCTTGCCCATGCGCTTGTCGGGCACCGGCGCGAGGATGATGTGCTTGAATCCGGGGCAGGCCACGTCCTCCTGGATGCCGGCCATCGTGCCGTACATCCACGCGAGCACCGCGCCGTAGGCGTAGTGGTTGAACGAGTTCATGCCGGCCGAGCCGAAGCCGTCCTTCTTCGTGTACGAGTTCCAGCGCTCCCAGATGGTCGTGGCGCCCTGGTCAACGGAGTAGAGCCACGACGGGTTCTTGTGCTGGAGAAGGAGCGTGTAGGCCATCTCGGGCGCGCCCACGTCGTAGGTGAGCGTGTCCATCAGGATGGACGTGCCCAGGAAACCGGTCTGGAGGCAGTCGCCGTGGTCCTTGAAGTTCTGGAGCAGGGCGGCCTTAGTCTTCGCGATCGCGTCGGCCTTGTCGAGAAGGCCGAGCTTGATCGCGAACAGCGCTGGCGTCTGCATGTCGCGGAAGACGGGCAGGAGCATGCCGTCCTTGGCGTCCACGAACTTCTCGCGGAGGAACCTGAGCGCACGGTCGGCCATGGCGCGGAACGCGGCCGCGTCGTCCTTCTTGCCGATCGCCTCGGCCATCGTGACCATCATGCGCGCGTCCCACAGCCAGTAACAGCAGCCGAGGTACTGCCAGTACTTCAGCGCGTCCGCCTTCACGCGGCGCTTGCCGTCCGGCCCCTTCTCCCAGGCCTGGCCGCTGCAGGACTCCAGCTTCTCGTACGAGAGCCAGTCGGCCCACTGGTGGCCCGTCGCCTGCGGGGAGGTGTACTTCATGTCCTCGAGGAGCTTCATGTAGCGCTTCATCGACTCCCAGTTCGCCTCGACGACGCGCGTGTCGCCGAACTGCTTCCACACCGTGTACGGCACGATGATGCCGGCGTCCGCCCAGCCGAGCTGGTGGCCGCGCTCGCTGCCGTACTGCGCCAGCGGCGCGACGCCCGTGTAGGAGCCGTCGTCGTGCTGGGTGTCGCGCATGTCGCGCATCCACTTCATGAAGAAGCCGTAGACGTTGGCGTTGTAGGTGGCCGCCTCTGTGAACACCTGCGTGTCGGCCGTCCAGCCCAGGCGCTCGTTGCGCTGCGGGCAGTCCGTCGGGACGGAGAGATAGTTGGAGTACTGGCCCCACTTGACGTTGGAGATGAGCTGGTTGACGTCCTTCACGCCCGTCTCCATGCAGCCGGTCTCGGTCCACTTCGGGATGGACGTGACTGGAATGGAGCGGAGCTTCTTGATCGTCACCTTGCCCGTCGTGGTGATGGACACGTAGCGGTATCCGAAGAACGTGAAGTTCGGGCGGTACTTCTCCTCGCCCGTGCCAGCGAACGTGTAGTTGAGCGTCGTGCGCGCCTGGCGGTAGTTGGTGAAGTAGGCGGAGCCCTCGGGACCGTCGCAGCCGCGCTTCTTGGCGCCGTTGCCGTCGTTCAGCATCTCGGCAGGACGCATCTTGAGCGTCACGCCCTCGGCGGCCGAGAACACGAAGCAGGGGATGGCCGCGGCGTTCTGCGCGAAGTCCACCACGAGCGTCTCGTCCTTGTCCACCACGATGTTGTCGCCGTCCTTGTAGGAGCGGAGCTTCTTCACCTTGCCGAACTCGCCTTCCTTCGCGCCCTCGGCACCCTTCCACACGTACATCTCGGCAGGCGCGATGGCCAGATCGCACCTGAGGCGGATCGGAGCGCCCGTCATCGGGAAGAGCTCGCCCTTGAACTCCGTGTTGACCTCGGAGGCGCGGAACTTGTCGCAGGGCTTCTTGCCCTTCATCCAGCACGTCTTCACGCGCGCGTCGTAGTCCTCGCCGTCGAAGATGGCCGCACGGATCACGGGACCCGTCGTGGCGGAGAGCCACGTCGTGTCGGTGCCGAAGCGCTTCTCGGTGCCGTCGGCGTAGCGCAGGATGAGCTGCGCGCGGAAGGCGGACTTCTTGCCGAAGAAGTTGACGATCTTGTCGCGCCACCAGCCGGCGGAGACCTGCGCGGAGAACGTGTTGGCCTCGGACTTGCCGGTCTTCATCAGGTGCGTCACGTCATAGGTGAAGGAATACTTCGTCTTGCCGTTGTGCGTGAAGCCGGGCTTCAGGTAGTCGCGCACCAGCTTGCCGCCGATGGCCTTGCAGCCCTTGCGCGAGACAGGCTCGCCGTTCACGTACGCCTCGAACGCGCCCAGGCCGGCCACCGACCAGTAGGCCTCCTTCACGTCCTTCGCGTTCTCGAGGGTCTTCACGAAGCAGGCCGTGCCGTCCTCGGCCTCCTGCTTGCCCTTGCCGTGGGCCTGCGGATCGGACCGTACCTTCGCGTCGGCGGCGGAGATCCACACGGAGCCGTTCCAGTCGTCCTTCTTGAAGAGGCCCGTCTCGAAGAAGCCCTTCGCCGGCGCCAACCATACGCCCTTCTCGTCCTTCACCGCAACCTGCCAGAAGTACTTCATGGCGCTCTTGAGCGGCGTTCCGGCGTACCTCACGCCCACGGACTTGCCGCAGGCCACCTCGCCGGAGTCCCACACGCACTGGCCGGTGGGAGCACCCTCCTTCACCATGATACGATAGGCGGTCTGCGCCGCCCCTTCCCTCTCCGAGCACATCCGCCAGCTGAACGACGGCGTCTCGCCGATGTTCGCCGGAGACACGAGCTGGTCGGTCGTCAGCCCCGTCGTCTTCGTCTCGCAGGACCCGCAGAACCATCCGCAGCACCCCGCCAGCAACCCTGTCGCCAGCGCCAATGCCGGCATGATCACTTTTCGCATTGTTGAATCTCCTTTGTTTCTTGTCAAATGTCTGAATACTAGATGGACGGCGAGCATTTTAGTCTATCTTGCGTCCAAGGGCAAGCCTAAACATGGGGCTGCCTACTCGCTGAGAGGCCCCTCCCGCAGGACGGGCAGCACCTTCTCGGCGGTACGCGAGAGCGCGAAGAGCGTGAAACCCTCCAGCCCCTCCGCGCGCACGGCGGCGATCTCCTGCGCGACCGTGAGAGGGGACAGAGAACGGTTGAAATGCGAGCACATGATCGCCATCCCCGGATAGAACTTAGCCTTCGAGCCCGCCTCCTTCAGCGCGGCGTGCTGGCGCGCGATCCGCTCCGCGTAGCGGCGCGGACTCTTCATGTAGTCCATCGGGCACACGAAGTCGAGCCACCCCTCCGCGCACCAGCGCAGCCAGTCCTGCCCCACCGTCTCGGGATCCCGCACCGGGTCGCGGAAGACGGCAGCGGATATCTCCACGCGCGAACCCGCCGCACGCACGCGGTCGTGCACGGTCTTCACCACGTGCGTGATGTTGTCGCGGCGGAAGGCCGACCACGCGGACGCCACGGCCTCGTCGGACTGCGTGTCCTTCGGCCAGTTGGCCACCGGACGCCCCAGCTTCGCCTCGAAGCGCTTCCGGCATCCGTCGCAGAAGCAGCAATTCGAACCGGGATAGCGGATGTAGTCGAAGTGGATGCCGTCCACCTTCTTCTCGAGCGCGAGCTCCACCATCGCGTCGATCTCGAGCTGCTGGCTGTACGGATCCGACGGACAGTTCCACAGATCGTCGTTCACCTCGCCGCCGCGCGTCCGCTGCACGCGCCCCGCGTCCTTAGCCGCCTGCACGAACTCGGGCGACACCGCGCGCCCCATCTTCCAGCACACTTTCCACACGTGCATCTTGATGCCGTACTTCCGGCACGCGGCGCGGCACTGCTCCAACGCGTCGCCCCGTTCCGTCTCCGCCTGCGGCAGCACCTTCGAGGGATAGTAGGTATAGCCACCCCACGCAAGGTTCACCACGAGGTCCGTGAAGCCGTTCTTCTGCAGGAACCGGCAGGTGGAATCCCAGTCGTTCGTGCCGCCGAGACCCCACGCCGAGTGGCACCAGATGAGACGCCGCTCCCCGGCGCGCGACGGCATCGCGCGCGTGGCCGCGAGCATGCGTGCCTCCTCCGCGCGCTCCGCCGCAAGCCGCGCCTCGAACCGCGCGCGCACGCCCGGCTTGAGACGGTCGACCACCGCCATGAGGAAGACGCTCGACTCCGGCGAGCCCGGATTCAGCCACACGTGCGAGAGGTAGGCGCCGTTGGGCGAGACGACGAGCCCCGGCATGTCCGTGGTCTTTCCGTCCTGCGTCCGCCAGAACGCGGCCACCTCGGCCCCCGCAAGCGGCTTCACCACGCGGCACATCCACGATGCCTGGGCGAGGAAGTCGGGCTGACCGGGAAGCCCCGCGCCAGCCTTCGCGAAACCTAGCAGGTTGCTGTTGCCGCCGTCCGACGGACGGTAGGCGCTCCCCTTCACGGCGACTCCGAGGAGTCCCATGATCGACGGCGGCTGCCCGTAGCACGCGAACAGCTTGCCGCCCTTTTTGACGAACGCCTCCACCACTGCGCACGCCTCCGGCTTCATCTGCGGATTGAACGGCAGCACCACGAACGCGGCGCCGTCGAAGAGCCCCGGCACCACATCGGCCTCGGACACCTGCCGCACCTCAACGTCGATATTCTCAAGCGCCTGCGCGAAGATGCCCGCGTGCCGGCTGCCGTCGTCTGTCTTGCTTGCGCGGCCCTGCACCACATACGCCTCCGGCTTCGTCACATCAAACCCGATGTTGCGCAACGTGAGGGAGACCGCATTCGTCGTCGCGCGGTACCCCGCGATGCGCACGGCCTCCACGTTCTTCCACCCGTCCGGCTTTCCTTCTACTTCCGTGTCCTTCGTGGTAACCGTCATCGGGTACCAGCCGCCCGGAGCGGCGTCTTCGGGCAGCTCAAGCGAGGCCTTGTACCAGCCGCCGCCGCTCTTGAAGTAACAGATGTAGGCGGAGAAGTCGGCCGGATTCGAAATGCGCATGTCGAAGCGGAAGGATTTGACGGCCGTCATGTCGCGCCGAATCGGCATGTCGCGCGCGATGCGCTTGTTGTCCACGCGCGCGGTCGCCGGCCCGGTGATCGACACCTCGCCCTTCATTGCCGGCTCGAACGCCGCCCCTCGTCCAAACGCCATCATCGTCAACGCAACCGCCACAAACGCATACATCTTTCTACATGCCATCTGCCAACCTCCTGCCGACAAGCCATCAGCCACTAGCAACCAACCACTAGCCACTCACCCTGCAAGCATGGCAAGTATCTTCTCTGCCCACGCCATCGAGAGCTTGAACTGCTCGAGACCGTACGACTCGTTCGGCGAATGGATGCGGTCCTGCGGCTGTCCCCAGCCCACGAGTAGCGGCGCCGCGCCGCTGCACTGCCGCAGCGCCGACACCACCGGAATCGACGCGCCGTCCCACTGGAACACCGGCCCGCGCGGATCCATCTCCTCCAGCGCCGCCGCCGCCAGCCTGAACACAGGCGAGGCTAGCGGGAGGCGGAACCCTGCCGCCTCGCCGGTCAAGTCCTCAACGAAGAGACGCATCCCGCGCGGCGTATGCTGCCGCAGGTGACGCTCCACGCACGCCATCGCCTCGTCCGGACGCTGCCCCGGCACGAGGCGCATCGAGATCTTCGCGAGCGCCGAGGCGGGAATCACCGTCTTGGATCCCGGACCGCCGTAGCCCGTATGGATGCCGTTCACCTCGATGGTCGGACGGAAGGAGTTGCGCTCTGTCGGCGTGAGGCCCGCCTCGCCTCCCACGGGCGGACATCCCATCTCGGCCTCGTAGCGCTCGTCGCTCATCGCGGCCGACTCCGCCGCCGCGCGTTCCTCGTCCGTCGGCGGCTCCACGCCGTCGCAGAAGCCGCGCACCGCGATCGAGCCGTCAGGCGCATGCAGGCTCGCGATCAGCTCCGCCATCCCCTGCGCCGGATTCGGCGCGATGCCGCCGAACTCGCCGGAATGGAGGTCATGGCTGGCGGCCTCGAGGCGTATGGTGAAGTGGCTGACGCCGCGCAGGCCGGCGACGATCGCCGGGCGCAGGTCTGCCGCCGCGCTCGTGTCGCACACGAGCAGCACGTCCGCGCGCAGGCGGTCCTTGATCGTTGGCGCAAGCGCGGCGAGCGCAGTGCTGCCGCTCTCCTCCTGGCCCTCCAGCACGACCTTCATCGTCGGAAGCGTCGCGCCGGACTCCACCAGCTTCCTGAGCCCGCACAGGAACGAGAACCACTGTCCCTTGTCGTCCTGCGCGCCGCGCGCGTAGACGCGCCCGTCGTCCTTAAGCGTCGGCTCGAACGGCGGCGTCTCCCACTCCTCCAGCGGATCCGGCGGCTGCACGTCGTAGTGGCCGTAGAAGAGCACGGTCGGCGCATGCTCGCCGCCCTTGCGCTCCGCGAAGAGGATTGGCGGCGTGCCGAGCATTCCCGGCGCCTGCATGAGCTCGCCCTTGAAGCCGAGCTGCGCCAACCATTTCTTTATCCACATCGCGCAGTCCACGCAGTCGCGCAGGCGCCTCGGCTCCGCCCCGACGGTCGGGAAGCGCAGAAGCTCGAAATACTCCTTGAGTATCGCTTCGTCCATGCCTAGCCCCTCACTCCGTTCCAAGACGCGAAGCGCGCGGCCGCGAGCGCCTTGTACTTCGTCCCAGTGCCGCCGTTCACGAACGGGTCGATCGAGATGCCGCCGCGCGCGGCGAACTTGCCGATCACCTCCATGTACCTCGGCTTGAGGAGCTTCACGAGATCGTCGTAGATCACGTTCACCACGTCCTCGTGGAAATCGCCATGGTTGCGGAATCCGAACAGGTACAGCTTGAGCGACTTCGACTCAACCAGCAGCTTCGACGGTATGTAGCGGATAGTGAGCGTCGCGAAGTCCGGTTGGCCCGTCTTCGGGCAGAGCGTCGTGAACTCCGGACAAGTAAACGTCACCCAGTAGTCTCTTTCCGGATGCCTGTTCGCGAACGCCTCCAGGATCGACGCGTCGTAGTCGCCCGTCCCCTTCACGCTGTTCCCCAGCGCCTTCAGTTTATTCAGATCATTTCTCATCTCAACACCTCAACACCTCAACCTCTCAACCCTCATTCCTCAGCGCAGGGTCGAGGATGTCGCGCAGCTCATCGGCCAGGTGGTTGAACACCAGGACGAGCGCGAATATGGCGAGCGTCACGAACGTCATCTCCCACCACACTCCCTGCCACAGGCGCAGACGCGCGTTGTTGATCATCACGCCCCAGCTCGGCTCGCCCTGCACGCCGATGCCGAGGAAGGATATGAACACTTCCGTCGAGACGGCCCCGGGAAAGCGCACGGAGAACTGGATGAGGATGATGTGCGCCACGTTCGGGAGAATGTGCCTGAACATGATGCGCGCGTGCGAGTATCCGAGGACGCGCGCAGCCTGCACGTAGGCGCGGTCGCGGTGCTTGATGACCTCGGCGCGGATCGTTCGGCACACGCCCACCCACGTCGTGAGGCCTATGCCGAGCCAGATGCCGACCAGCCCCTGCCCCACCACAAGCGAGATCGCGAGGATGAAGAGCAGGCCCGGCATCGACGCAACCGTCGCGCAGAGCCACACCACCACCGAGTCCGTCTTGCCGCCGAAGTATCCGCCAAGAAGACCGAGCAGCACGCCGATCGGGATGGCGATGAGCGAGGTGACGATGCCCACCTGGAAAGATATGCGCGCGCCCTGCACGAGCCGCTGCGCCACGTCGCGCCCCAGGTTGTCCGTCCCCATCGGATGCGCCCACGACGGCGGCTGGTAGCGCAACTCCTCGTGGACGACGTTGTACGACGGCGTCACGTCACGCATCTTCGCCACGCGGTACTGCACCTCGCCGTACACCGCGAGCGCGAAATACGCCGCGATGACGACAAGGCACAGCTTGCCGCCCAGGCGCAGCCGGCGCCAGATGCCGCCGGTGCGTCCTGGCACCGCCGCAGGACCGGATTTCTCTTCAGGCTTCAGCACGCCAAAGATTATAACATAAATTGGCCTTTCGCGGCCGGAGCAAGACCTCCGCTTGGCGAGTAAACGTCAGCGAGCGAGGTGCGGCGGCAGGATAAGGCGCATCCAATGCGTAGCGATTGCGGCAAGCGGAGCGGGGATAGGGCCGTTAGCGTCGGCCGTCTGCCAGATGCCGTGCCATTCGCCGTCGATCTTCAGGAGCACGACATCCTCTGGACGGTCGAGCGCCAGGGCGAGCCCCGGACCTGCCACGCGCCTAAGGCCACCTGCGGCAAGCGCCGTCACCTGTCCGTTCTCGGCACGGACTGCTGCCAGCCCTTCCGCTTCAACCTCAACCTTCACGCCGTTCGACTCCATCGCCTCCGCGATAGGCAATCCGCGCGGATGCTCCCAATCGGCGCGGATGCGGATAGCCGTCCCGTCGATGAGGTGCAAGGTTCCATCCGGCTCGGGATAGACGTGGCCGGCCTTCGTTACGCCCTTCACGAGCGGCTGGCGCACGGCGCCTACCTGCTGCAGATAGTCGGCGACCGCCTTGTCCTCGTCGCCGCCAAGGATGCGTGTCTTGATGGTGTGTCCCTTCACGATTGCGTCAAAGGCGTCCTTCTCGCCTGTGCTCAGGTTGTGGAGCATTACAGCCAGGTAGCGCTGCTGGCCGACGCGCAAGTAGCCTTCGGCATCGACAGTGAACGTCCCGAGACTGCATTCGCTGGCCGGATAGGCGTCGCACCACCAGCCCTGCGACATCAGCGCGAGGATTTTCCACTTGCCGTGGTCATTCCAGCCGTCGCCGCTCCAGTCCACGAGCCGCTCGTGCCCGAACACGTAGGCGACGGGGGAATCCACCTGCGCGCGGGAAATGAGGTTCGGCAGGCGCACGCGCGTCTGCGCCGTGACGTTGCCCGGCGCGAGGAGGTCGGTGGCCGTGCGCACGCGGCGATCTTCCCAGGGCATCTCGTTGTATTTCTTCATCTCTTGGGCATTACCGCTGTAGAGGCCGTGGTACACCTGGCGGCCGCCGCACATCGCGTACGTCCACACGCGGAAGACGTTGCGCTCGGGCGTGGCGGTGTAGCCCTCGTTGAGCCAGACCGGCCCGCCGAACTTCTTCGCCATCGCGTTCAGCGCGTAGATGGGTGCGTTCTCGTCGCCCTGCGCCCAGTCGCGTGGGGCCTGCCACCAGTCGAGGCCGTTGTGGAAGTACTCCTGCGGACAGACGGCGCTGTGCCAGGTGGGGTGCTTCGCCACGTACACGCCCGCGCCGAAGAGGCGCTTGTCGGTTTCGTAGAAATCGCGCTCAATCTCGACGTTGCGGGCGAGAACGAGCTTCATGAACGTGCCGATCGCTGCAGAACGGACAACATCGCCCTTCGCGCCCAAGGCCATGAGCGGGAAGTCGTCCATCAGGCTCCGTCCGCAAGCGGCGCGATAGGCGGCCTCGAAGTTCGGCGACCACCAGAACTTGCGCAGACTGGGAGCGTGGTCGGGAATGAAGCCCCACTCGTCGCGCATGCCGCCGTCCGCCCCAAGCGCCTTGTAGCGCGCCATCAGTTCGCGCGCAAACGGTATGATGTGCGTCGAGAACAAGTCGATGGAGAAGTAGTCGGACTCGAGCGTGGCGACCAGCATCTCGTCGGCGGCGAGACCAGTCGCCGTTCCTTTCACGACGGCGTCGGCACGGTCCATGTATCCGCCGCCACCCTGGTCGCGCCGGTTCTGCACCGAAACATCTGCCGAGACATCCACGGGGCGGCGCTTCGAGAGGTCGAGCGTCCCGTCAGCGCGCCTCCGCACGGCGAACGCGGCTGCGACGCGCGCCGAGACCGGGCGGTACGAGTTCCGCGCGCCGCCGGTCATGTGGTCGGTCGCATCCTTAAACGTGTGCGTGAAGGCGGCAACGCCATTCGTGGGCACGGCGGTGACGACGGTCGCGATGCCCTGCATGTCCTTCGGCCAGCGGGCGAGGAACTCGCGGCGCGCGATGCGCGGATCCGTGTCCATGTACACCTTGATGCCGGCGGCATGGGCCTTTTCGTTGACCGCCTTGGCGGCGGCCATCGTCTCAGGGTCGCCGAGCTCCGGGTTGCAGCGCAGCGTGAGCGTGACGCAGTTGTAGGTGCTTCTTGCGACACTCTCGTCGATCATCCGGCTGAATGCCTTCAGGCCATCCGGGAAATCGCGCGTGCCAAAGCCCCAGAACACGTTCTCCGGCACCACGTCCACCGGCAGGCGGCGAACCGTCTTGCCGTCATTCTCCCGCCAGAACCTAACTAGCAGATCGGAAGCCGCCGCGCCCCCCGCAATCGCGCATAGCGCTACCGCGCTACAGAACACGGCAAGATTCATGCGGATTCGCGTAAAACCGCCCTTTGTCAGATTGTCCATAAACTCTCCTTGCGTTGCTTGCTTTGCGCATATTCTATTACATCTTCCCGCACCCAGTCCATTCAAATATGATACAATCAATTATGACACAATCAATCCATGATCGCTAGACCTGTCATTGCCGTTGCGGGCGGAGAGCGCGTGTGCTATACTTCCCGCATGCCGACACCCAAGACATCCTTCACATACGAGCTGGACGCCGAGCAGCAGGAAAAGCTGCTCGCCATGCTGGCCGTAGGCAACTACCGCCCGCGCACCGTCCCCTACTCCATGGTCGCCGTCGAGGGCGACGGCTTCAACTGCGCCCTGTACCAGAAGGAGAAGCATGGTCGCCGCAAGCTCTGCATCCAGGGCTCGAAGGCGCAGGACTTCGTGGAGTTCTTCCTCGAGCCGAACGTGCTTGGCGTCGCGACCGTCGGCTACGAGGACGTGCTGGACCCGGGCCGCAGCTCCGCGCACGGAGGAAGCGACGAGTCCGGCAAGGGCGACTACTTCGGCCCGCTCGTGGTGGCGTGCTGCTACACGGACGAGACGCTCTCGAAGGAAATGCGCGAGATGGGCGTCAAGGACTGCAAGCAGATGACGGACAAGGCCGTGATGACGGTCGGCGCCAGGCTTCGCCAGCTCCTCGGCCCGAACCGCTATGCGGTCGTGAAGATCGGCCCCGCCGCATACAACCGACTCTACGCGAAGATCAAGAACATCAACCGCCTGCTCGCGTGGGCGCACGGCACATGCATCGAGGAGCTGCTGGAGAAGCAGCAGGCCTGCCCGAAGGTGGTTGTCGACCAGTTCGCGCCCACCGAGGCGACCATCCGCCGCGCGCTGAAGGAACGCGGCAAGAAGATCGTGGTGGAGCAGCGTCACCGCGCCGAGGACGACATCGCCGTCGCCGCCGCGTCCGTCGTCGCCCGCGAGCAGTTCCTGCGCGCGATCGCCGCAATGGCCGTGGAGGATGGGCCAATCCCCGTCGACAAGGTGCCGCTCGACATGATCCCGCGCGGCAGCAGCGACCCTCGCGTGCGCCAGATGGCGGAGGAGATGGTGCGCAAGCACGGCCCCACATGGCTCATGAACCACTGCAAGGCGCACTTCCAGACTACCGACAAGGTGCTCGCGGCATGCGGCAAGTCACGCGCCGATCTGCCGCCCGAGGGCCAGGTCACATCCTTGCCCAAGAAGTCCTGATTCGCAGATTTTTTGCAATACCCCTTGCTTTCGCCCGCCAGATACGATATACTGTCACCTGTTTTTCCCGCCCTGTGGGGATATAGCTCAGTTGGTAGAGCGTCTCAATGGCATTGAGAAGGTCAGGGGTTCGACTCCCCTTATCTCCACCATGTTAAAAGTGCGTTTCGCCCAATGAAATCAAGGGTGAGACGCATTTCTCGTTTTCCGGAAACCGTCATTCTTGATGCAAGGACTATGGGTTGGAAATAGAACAAAGTAGGGAACGAAGCAATCTACTTCAACAGCGTCACGCCGCCGATCTCCTTCGCCCACTCGAACGCCTTCAGCCAGTGGTTGCAGGTGAAGCCCACCGCGCCCAGGGCCTTGGCCTGCTCGAGATCCTTCAGCGAGTTGACGCCGAACATGCGGAACTCGAGGCCCGCCGCCCGCACGGCGTCCGCGTCGGCCGGCGTCATGACGCCCTTCGTGGAGCCGCAGCCCGGGCAGAACACCTCGATGTTCGCCGCCTTGCACTTCGCGATGTAGTCCTGGACTGCGAACGGCTTCTTCTTCGAAAGGCCGGTCAGCCACACGGCGCGGTACTTCGGATAGCGCGCCTTGAAGTCCTTCAGCGCATCGTAGTTGAACGACGACACCACGATGTTCTTCTCAGTTAGACCGTGCGCCTTCACCGCCTTGTCGAATATGTCGGCGTACTGCGGCGAATAGCCCTTGATCTCAGCCTGCACCACGCCGTGCTTCGGCACGACGTCCAGCACCTGGTCCAGGAGCGGGATGCGGTATACCTTCTGCAACTTGTCCCGCGTGCCGAGGTTCAGCGTCGCCAGGTCCTCCGGCGTGAGGTCCCTGACCTTCTTCGTGCAGCCCGTATACGACTTCAGCTCGCCGTCCGCATGCATGCACACCATCTGTCCGGCCTTCGTATGGTGGAAATCCGTCTCCACCCACGTGGCGCCAGAGTCGTACGCGCGCTTGATGGCCTCCACCGTGTTCTGCGGAACCTCCTTGTCCCACATGCCGCGATGGGCTATGTTCTGCATCTTGAGGTCCGCAAACGCGGCCAACCCGCAGCAAAACGACATCACCGACACAACTCCGATTCGCTTCATCATCTCAACACCTCTTCTTTCGATTTTAACTCTTTAAACTTCTAACCTTTCCAACCCGCTACCTTCCAACCCGCCAACCCTTTAAACTTTCAACCATTTAACCATTTAACCTTCAACTTCCGCCAGCGGAATCTTGCGGTCCGCCCCTGGGATGTCCGCCACGAAGCGCGGCAGTCCCAGCCCGCCGATGCGCGCTGCGCATTCGCGCTCGATCTCGATCGCGCGCTCGAGCGGCACGCGGAAGTGCGAGATTCCCGCCACCGGGTCGCACTGGAACACGTAGTATGGCCGCACGCGCGCGCGCTGGAGCGCGCGGAACAGGTCGAGCAGCACGTCCGCCGAGTCGTTCACGCCCGCGAGCAGGACTGTCTGGCACGAAACCGGCAGGCCGGCACGAACCAGGTTGGTGCAGGCCTCAGTCGCCGCAGGCGTCACCTCGTCGGGATGGTTGAACTGCGTGTTCACCCACACCTTGCCGCAACGGCCGAGAAGCGCAGCCAGGTCGCGCGTGACGCGCGCGGGGTTGACGCACGGCGCACGTGTGCAGAGGCGCACCACATCCACCTGCGGCAACGCAGCGAACGCGCGCACGAACCGCATCACCTCGACATCCGGCAGCACGAGCGGGTCTCCGCCAGAGAGCAGCACGTCGCGCACGAGCGGATGCTCCTGCACGTAGGCGGCGCACGCCGCGAGCTCCTCGTCTGACCGCACCACCTCCGCGTGGCGCAGCAGCCCCTTGCGCGTGCAGTGGCGGCAGTTCATGAAGCAGGCGTTCGAGGTCATCACCAGCACGCGGTCTGGGAAGCGCTGCTTGAGCCCGAAGCATCCGCTCGCCTCCCCCTCCTCGTCGAAGGGGTCTGAGCCGAAATCCTCCTCATCCTCCAGCTCTCGCACGTCCGGTTCCAGCTGCCGCCGGAACGCGTCGCTCGACTCCGCCAGCGCACGCGCGTACTCGCACGCCACGAACGGGAAACGCTCTGTGACTTGCTCGATCTCCGGCGATGGCTTCATGTTGAACTGACTTCATGTTGAACTGATCAGAACGTCACTTTGCGGGTGTTTCTGCAGGCTTGGCCTCACCCGCCTGATCCGTGCATTTTGCGGGTGTTTCTGCAGGCTTGGTCTCGCCCGCCTGCTCCGTGCATGCGGCGGGAGCCGACTGCTTCTTGCAGCAGCTGAACGGACAAACGCCGAGCTTCCAGCAGACGCCTGCCGCGATTCCTACCAGCAGAAGCAGCACGAACAGCACCTTCAGCCAGCCGTGCGACGCGTACGGATCGCGCGCCACCGCTGAACCCACCGGCATCTTTGCGGGACGCGTGAACGTGCGCGCCAGTCCCATCGAGAAGGTGAGCGGACGGTTCACCGCCCAGCCGCCGGCGTTGAGGATGGCGCCAAGATCGCGCGCGCGAAGCTTGAACCACGCAAGGATCACGCTCGGCAGCGACACTATCAGGATCACGGCCGCCACGCCAGCCAGCACCTTCCAGAGCGGCAAGCCGGCCACGAGGCCGATCAGGCCGCCGACCGCGGCACCAGCCATGCCGATGCCCACGCCAAGCGCGGCCACGCTAGACGCGATCGCAGCGCCGCTAGGCGCTTCGGCCGCCTTAGGTGCGGATGCGGCGGCGGTAGCCCCCTCGCCAACCTGCGCCACTGCGGCGTCCTGCTTGGAGGAGAGGAACTTCTTGCACTGCTCGGAGATCGTGTTCCCTATCTTCGCCCACGGGGCCCAGAAAGCCTCCTTGAGCGACACCTGCGCCTCAACCACCTTCGCCACGACGGCTTCCCAGTCCTTGCCGTCGCAGTCGATGAAGAGTCCGTTCCGTCCGGCGTAGAGGCCTGCCGTCGGTCCCGCCGTTACGACCGCGCACACCTCGCGCGCCTCGCCAGTCGCGGGCCGCGTCAGCTTCGCGTAGAGCAGACAGCACTTGCTGCGCTCTGCGAGCGCGGCGTGAGCGCCCTCGTTGACGACCTCGAAGCAGAGGCGGCACACGCGCCCGTCGATGTACAGGTCGCCGGTGCGGAACACGCCGTCGCGCTTGGGATCGTAGAGGTTGGCCTGGTTGACGTAGTTGTGCAGCCAGCGCACGAGGTTGGCCGCATAGCGCACGGCGCGCTCGCAGTCCACAAGCCGCCCATACTCGTCCGCGAGCGCCAGGTCCTTGGCGATCAGGTCGTTCACCTGAGCCTGCGCGGCGCCATCCTTCGCGAACGCCGCAAGCGCATCGTCGGCAATCCCCGCCACTGGCTTGCCCGCCTCGGCGGCGAGCCAAGCCTCGTAGGGAGCGAACTTCGCCTTGACGGCATCCCACTCTTCGCGCGTGATCTCCGTCGATGGCGCAACCACCGCATCCGCGAACGCGCGGAACTTGCCGCGCCAGAACGGATGCACGCCAACCGTCAGCGGCAGCACGGGATCCGGAGCGTCCGTCACGAGCGGCAGATCCTCCGGCGGAGTGAAGAACTCGTCGATCTTCTCTTCAACGGCCTTGAACGCGGCATAGGCGTCGGCGGTCTTGTCGCCAAGCACTGCGGCGTCGGCCGCGGACGACTTCCACGCGAGACGCGCGGCGACATCGGCAAAGAAGGCATCTGCCTTCCCCTGGTCGATGCCAGCCTCTCCGCTGCGGTCTGGAACCGTTCCCTCTGCCGCGGCGATTGCCGAAATCGTGTCCGCCAAGGCGGCATCGGCTGTGGACTTGGCGGTGACCACGCCGTCGCCGTTGAACGGCTGGGCGTTGAAGACGTCAGTCATGCCCGTCACGTCCGCCAGCGCTAACGTGGCCGCATCAGACTTGCCGGCGCGAGCGAGCAGGTTCTTGAAGGACTTAAGGAGCGCCTGGCCCTCGGGCGTGTCGTCCTTCAGCTCGTCAAGGGGGATCTCCGCGTTGCCGGCGAAGAGGAAGTCGAGCTTCTTGAAGCGCGCCGCCATCCAGTCCACCGCCGCCAGCACCTCTGGCACGCGCACGCGCCCGTCGCCGTCGGCGTCGAGCAGCTTCAGCGTCGCCGCGTCGAAGCGAACGCCCGTGGTCGGCGCGGCCAGCACCGTCCACAGCTTCTTGTCAAGTTCCTTGAGCGCAAGAAGGTCGTCGCCCGTCTCCACCTTAGCCTGCACGCAGCGTGCCGACTTGAAGAATTGCCATTTGTGCATCGTCTGTTCCTTTCTGTCGTTAGATTGAGTTTGCCACCTGCTTCATCTTTGCCAAGCCAGTCTTCAGCGTCTCCAGCGGCGTCGTCTTCCAGTATGAAGGATTGAAGAGCTCCAGCGATAGCCACGGATTGAGGTTGCCGGCACGCAGGATGCCGAATATCTGCTTCCAGTCCGCGCAGCCGTCGCCCGGCCACACGCGGTCAGCGTCAGTCATCTTCTCCCGCGCGGGCTGCGCCGGGAAGTCGTTCATGTGCAGGATGGGAAGCGTGGACGGCGAGAGGAAGCGCAGCCCCTCGTATTCGCTTCCGCCACGATACATGTGGTACACGTCGGCCAGCACCGCAGCCTTGGGGTGGCCGCTCGCGGACGCCACGAACAGCGCCTCGTTCAGGCGGCTCAGGTTCGCGGAGTGTCCCCAGAACTCGAGGACAGGCGTCACCCCCATCTTGTCGCCAAGCTCCAGCACGGCGCGGTATCTGGGTATGAAATCGGCGATCGGCACGTGCGGACTTCCGGGCTTCTGCAGCCCGAACGGCGGCGCCGCGATGTAGGGGCAGTCCAGCTCGGCCATGAGCGCCATGTCGCGCTTCATCTCCTCTATGCCCTTCGCGCGCGCCGCGTCGTCCGGCAACGACCAGTGAGCGAAGCCGATGCCGTCCACGATCTTCAGGTTGCCGTCGGCGCACATCTTCCTGATGTCGCCCAGCTCGCCGCGGTCCTTCGCCTTCTGCACGTCAGCGAGCCACGGCTCGATGCCGTCGTAGCCAGCGGCGATCGCACACTTGACCTGGTCCTTAAGCTCCAGCTTGTACCCGCGTATCGTCGCGGGGTTGAGCGCGAACCGTCCGCGCGAACAGCACTGCGCAGACTTCTGCGCATCGGTGCCAAGACATCCCGCCGCCAACAGGCCGCCACCAGCCGCCATGAACCCGCGCCTCGAAAAGTTTTCGTTCGACATGTGCATATTTTCCTTGCGCGCCCGACACCATGTCGCGCACGCACGCGACAAGTATATCATGGGGAACGGGGAATGGGGAACGGGGAACGAGAAAAATTTTTCAAATGCGTGTCAGATGGCCGAGGGCGAGATTCCTAGCATTCATGTCGGGCGATGGTGCCCACAGCAAACAGAAAGACGAGGCAAATCATGAACACGAAGAAAATCTTAGTTATGGCCCTTGCAATGACTGCTGCCACGTGCGTTTTCGCACACGGCCCCCGCGGCGGGTGGGGACATCATCACCATCACCACCACCATGGTCTCGGCCTAGCGGCAGGCATCGTCGGCCTGACGGCCGCCACGGTGGGACTTGCGCATGACATCATAGCCCCGGCCCCAGCGGTCTACACGGCTCCGACGGTCTATCCGACCCCCGTACCCGCCCCCGTGGTCGTCCCCGCTCCAGTCGTCGCGCCCGCCCCAGTGGTCGTCGCGCCCCCGCCAGTGGTCTATCCGGCCCCAGTCGCCTACCCGCGCGCATATCGCCGATACTGGTGATATCCGCATGGCGAAACGGCGGTATTTTTGATATACTACGCGCGTTTCTTTTTAAAAGGACACGCGTACAAATGAACCAGATACTAGTCAACACCATTCTGCTCGCCGCCTATTTCGCCCTGCTGATCGCCATCGGCTGGATGTGCCGCAAGAAAGCCACGGACGTCAACGGCTTCGTCCTCGGAGGACGCACCGTAGGTCCGTGGCTGACTGCTTTCGCCTACGGCACCTCCTACTTCTCCGCCGTCGTGTTCGTGGGCTACGCCGGCCAGTTCGGCTGGCGCTACGGCATCTCGGCCACCTGGGCCGGCATCGGAAACGCGCTCATCGGCTCGCTCCTCGCCTGGGCTGTCCTCGGGCGCCGCACGCGCATCATGACGCAACACCTCGACTCCGCCACCATGCCCGACTTCTTCGCCAAGCGCTTCGGCAGCCCGGCCCTGAAGCTCATGGCGGCCGCCATCATCTTCATCTTCCTCATCCCCTACACGGCCTCGCTCTACAACGGCCTTTCCCGCCTGTTCGGCATGGCGTTCTCCATCGACTACGCCTGGTGCATCGTCCTAATGTCCGTCCTCACCGCCATCTACGTGATCGCGGGCGGCTACATGGCCACGGCGATCAACGACTTCATCCAGGGGCTCGTGATGCTGGTGGGCATCGCCGCCGTCATCTGGGCGATCCTCGCCTCCAAGGGTGGCCTCGTGGCGGCTCTCGACGGCCTCGCCCGCGTCCCTGGTCCCGCCATGATTCCCGGCGGCGAGCCGACGCCCGGCATCTTCACCTCGTTCCTCGGCCCCGAGCCCCTGAACCTGCTCTTCGTCGTGATCCTTACCTCCCTCGGCACCTGGGGTCTCCCACAGATGGTGCAGAAGTTCTACGCGATCAAGAACGAGGGCTCCATCAAGAAGGGAACGATCATCTCCACCCTATTCGCCTTCGTGGTGGCGGGCGGATGCTACTTCCTCGGCGGTTTCGGACGTCTCTTCTCGGACGTGCTGAACATCGGCCCGAAGGGCATTCCCGCCGGCGGCTTCGACGCCATCATCCCGAAGATGCTCGAGGGCCTGTCCCCAATGCTCATCGCCCTCGTGGTGGTGCTTGTCCTCTCCGCCTCCATGAGCACGCTATCCTCGCTCGTCATCACCTCGTCCTCCACCTTCACCATCGACTTCATCAACGGCACCGTCGTGAAGAAGATGAGCGACAAGAAGCAGGTGCTCTGCATCCGCGCGCTGATCGTCGTGTTCATCGCCATCTCCGCCATCCTCGCGCTCGTGCAGTACAAGAGCACCAGCCCGATCGCCTTCATCGCGCAGATGATGGGCGTCTCGTGGGGCGCGATGGCGGGCGCGTTCCTCGCGCCGTTCCTCTACGCGCTCTACTCCAAGAAGGTGACGGCAGCGTCATGCTGGGTGTGCTTCATCCTCGCCCCGGCCTTCACGCTCGTGGGCGTCTTCTGCCGCGACGCGATGCCTGCGCTCCTGAAGTCGCCCATCAACACGGGCGCTCTCGCCATGCTGGGCGGACTCGTCATCGTGCCGGTCGTCAACCTCTTCAGCCGCAAGCCGCCGAAGGAGCTCGTCGACGGCGCGTTCGCCTGCTACGAGAAGACCACCGTAGTACAGCAGGCCACCGCCCTCGGCGCGGAGACGGTCCGCTAGCGATGTCAACCCTGAAACACACGAAAGGTAACGCAAGATGAAGACAAACCTGATTGCCGTGTTCTGCATAGCTGGCTTCGCCCTCTTCGGCGCCTCCGGCCCCAAGGTCCCGCTGTGGCCGGAAGGCAAGATGCCCTCCGTCCAGGCGAACCAGCCGGAGAAGCCATACCTCATCTGGCATACTCCCGAAAAGAGGACCAGCGACGCCATCCTGATCTCCGTGTCCGGCGGTTCGTACATGGGCTGCGGCGTAGAGGGGTTCGAGGTCTCGCCCATCCGCGACTACTTCCTTGCGCGCGGCGTCACCGTGGTCACGATGAAGTACCGCACCCCGCGCCCGAAGAATCTCCCGAAGCACGTCACCGCCTGGCAGGACGCCCAGCGCACCGTGCGCATCGTGCGCAGCGAGGCGGCGAAGCGCGGACTTGACCCCGACAACATCGGCTTCACCGGCTGCAGCGCAGGCGGACACCTCACCCTCATGGTCGCCACGTCCTCGCAGACGCCCGCCTACGAGCCCATCGACGACATCGACAAGCTGCCGTGCCACGTGAACTGGGCCGTGCCCGTCTACCCCGCCTACGGCCTCGTGCCGAACGCGGAGAAGGGCGAGGTGAAGGCGTGCGACGACCTCTCAGCGCCGCTCGTCCCGGAGTTCAAGTTCGACGCGAAGACGCCGCCTATGTGCCTAGTGCACGGCGACGCCGACGGCTGGTCCCCGATGGTCTCCGTGCGTGTCTACCACAAGCTCCGCACGATGGGCATCCCCGCCGAGCTGCACGTGATGGCCCTCGAGCCCCACTGCTTCATGAACGAGCCCACGCCCGGCACGCCCGCCGACACCTGGAAGGGCCGCGTGTGGGAGTGGGCCGTCAAGATGGACATCGTCTCCGGCCACCCCAACTCCCGCGTCGCCCCCTGGAAGCCGCTCTACAACCGCGGCCAGAAGATCGAGGACCAGTTCGACGTCGAGCCCGGCGTGTGGCAGCAGAAGGGCCGCCGCGGCGAGATCACCGCGAACAAGGACAGCGCCCTCTGGACGAAGGCCGAGTACGAGAACTTCGCCCTCGACTTCGAGTACAAGCTCGAGCCCGGCGCCAACTCCGGCGTGCTCATCTACGGCTCCGACACGAAGAACTGGATTCCCAACACTGTCGAGGTCCAGCTCCTCGACGACTACGCCGAGAAGTGGTCCAAGGACCCCGCGTACATGCTGAACGCCTCGCTCTACGGACATTGCGCGCCCACGAAGCAGACTGTTCGCCGCGCCGGCGAGTGGAACCGCATGACCGTCTTCGCGCGCGGCAAGAACATCCAGATCATCTGCAACGGTGAGAAGGTGCTCGACGCCGACCTCTCCAGGTGGACCGACGCGAAGAAGAACCCCGACGGCACGAAGATCCCGCCATGGCTCAGCCGCCCGTGGGCCGACCTCCCCACGAAGGGCAAGATCGGATTCCAGGGCATGCACGGGAAATCCCGGCCCTACTTCCGCAACATCCGCATCCGCTCACTCGACAAGTAAGCAGGATCACGCGCAGACGACGAGCGTCACTTCGCCGGACACGGCGAGCTGACGCTCGTTCGCTATTACCAGCCTATCCCCCTTCTTCACGGCAAGGCCGTTCACCTCGCCAGTCCCGTCCGTGACCACGGCGACAGAACGGTCGCGCTGGAGCGCGACCCTCCCGCCGTTCGTCACGCGCCACATCTCAAACTTGTCCGTCAATTCCGGCCCGAGGATTTGCGTCACGGGAGGGGCGCAATTTATTGCGCCCGCCGCGCGCTTCACATACCTTGCGCACGTCTCCTCAAAAGTCCGCCCTTCGTACTCGTACACCTCGAACATCTTCTCCCAGCCGACGCCGCCGTGCATCTTCGCGTCGGGGATGCGCCGACCCGACGGCGTGACGCGCTCCGCCACCACCATGAGGTCGCTCGGCTCCTGCAGCTCGATCATGAAGCACCCACCGCCGATCGCGTGCGGCATGCCTCCGTCCACGAACACGAAGTCCCCCGTCTTCACCGGAATGCGGTGGAGGAAGGTGAGCAACTCGGGAGGGGCGCAATTTATTGCGTCCGCCGCGGTCGCAGCAAGCTGCGACCCTCCCCAGAAGGCCTCCTCCCACGCCTCCCGCGTAATGCCAGGCTTGAAGCCGAGATACACGCACGCGTCGGGCGCCGTGCCGTCGAGGAAATACCAGCACTCCGTCTTGCCCACGGACGAGTTGAAGAGCCGTTTCGCGCACGGCACGGTGGGATGAGCCTGAATCACCAGACGCTCGTCGCTGTCCAACAACTTGACGAGAATCGGCAACGTGCCGACCACGTCCTTCACGAGCCGCCCGTCCTCGAGCCGACCCAGCCCCTCGCCCTCGATCTCAAGCGTGCCGTTGAACGCAGTGGTCGTAGACGCCATCCAGTCCTCGGGCATGGACATCTCTACTGGGACAACGGGCGTCTCGCCCGTTGACAATCGCGACAAGCGCGACCCTCCCGTAAAGGCATCGATCCGGCCGCCACCCAGATAGGTGCGGCGCACGCGGTTGGGCAGTAATTTAGCAATCATTTTCCATACCCCTCACTTCGCAAAGTTCCAAGATCGCAAATGTTTTCTCTGAGGCGGTTTTGGCGTAAAACAGGATTACAGGATTTTTAGGATTTACAGGATTTTCGATTCTGAAATCTAATCCTGTTAATCCTCTTAATCCTGTAATCCTGTCTAATTTCCATTCACTGTACTTTCTCCGCCATGAGGAGGATGCCGGCGCAGGGGGCGAGCGTCAGCTTGCCGTCCTCCCACTTCGCCAAATCCGGATCGTCCGTGAGCGCGCGCGTCACGCGCCAGTTCTTCCACAGCTGCGGCGTGCCCGAATACGTGCGCGCGCCGTTGTTCACCACCAGCACGCCGCATCGGCCGCCGCCGAAGCAATGCTCCGACACGAACACGTTCTTGTTGCCGGTCTGCACGAGCCGGTTGACAGGACACACCTTCGCCCACACCTTCCAGGCGTCGCCCTCGTACTTGCCCGCCGCCCCGTAGTACGTCTTCTCGAAGTTGTGGATGAACACGTACACCGTGCCCTTCCCGTAGCGGTTGCGGAAGAACACGCCCTCGCCGTCCTGGTTCTTCGCGAGCGTCTCAGCGGTGAGCGCGTTGAATCGGCGCTTCACGGAATAGCCGAACGTGTGCTTGAAGTCGCCGAAGTCGCAGACGTCCGAGCCGCCCGTCGCCTGGCGGAACGCGACCTCGATGCCGCCCACCTCCTCCATCGCGTCGAGGAACGTGTCGTTCCACGAGAGGTAGAGCGTGGCGCCGGCGCGCACCTTCGCCTTCAGCTCCTCCCAGCGCTCGATCGTGAGGTAGGCGCGTCCGAGCGCGTTGGGCAGGAAGTAGCATTTCGCGTCGGGCAGCTTCTCCTCGGGGTTCGCGAAGCGCGGCATGATGCCGGCCTGGCGCGCGAGGATGTAGGAGGAGTGCGCCACGGCGGCGTCGGTCGTAAGCACCACGGCGTCCGTCCGCGCCTTCGGGAGCGCGTCGAACGGCAGGCCGTCCTGCAGCGCGACGAACTTGCGCACCACGTCCACGGCCGGGTACGGCGTGCGGTCGCGCCGGAAGATGCCGAGCTCCACGCAGGGCTGGCGCCAGTTGTAGGGGGCGATCGTCATTCCCGTCTGGTCGTAGGCGCACCACCAGAGCATCGCCTTGCAGTCGAGCGCCCAGGAGTTCCAGAGCATCCCGCGCATGTAGTTCGCCACGCCCTTCTGGCTCGTCTGCTCCTGACGGCGCGAGCCGTGCTCCTCGATGAACGCGGGCTTGCCGCCGATCTGCTCGAGCGCGTACGTCTGGGCGGCGGCGAAGGTGAGCGAGCGCACGGAGAGGAAGTCGTCGTTGTAGACGGCGCCCCAGAAGCCGTAGGGATGGGTGGTCGTGTAGTCGGAGAGCGACGCGTTCATCGCGCTCGGCCACTTGTCCTCGCGCGAGATGTTGAGGCCGTCCACGCCGATGACGGGACGCGACGGGTCGGCGCAGCGGATGGTCTGATGGACGTACCGCAGCCACGCCTCGGAATGGAACGTGTTCTCGCTCTTGCCGAGGATGCGCGACTCGTTGCCGCTTTCCCACGCCGCGATCGCCTTCTTCGCCTTGAGGCGCGAGACCATGCACTCGAGGTAGCGCCCCTCCCACATGAGCGCGTAGGGGTCGCTGAACGGGTTGCGGTTCGCGAGCGCCGGAGGGATGTAGTTGCGGAACGTCATCTGTCCGGTGAGGAGCGGTACGATGAGACGGATGCCGTGTTTCTCGGCGAGGTCGCAAAACTCCTCGAAATGCTCCACCATGCGCTCGTCCACGCCGGCGCGGCCGCAGGGCGTGTCGGGGAGAGGCTCCTCCGAGTCGAACATCCGCGTCTCGTTCACCTGGTCGAACTTGTCGGCGCTCAGGTAGCAGGCGTGTATGGGCTGGAAATCCGCCCAGTTGGGGAACACGCGCAGGACGCGGAAACCGTTCGCGGCGAGGACGCGCAGATCCTCGTCCACGGCCTTCGCGTCCCACTTGCGCCACATCTCGGTGGCGGCGTGGCTCGCCCAGTAGTTCGCGCCCAGCGCCATCTTGCCAGACGGCAGAATATCGACAGCGCCCGCCGCGACCGAAAAGGCGGCAACGGCAAACATCGTATGGAAAGCTGATGGTTTCATGACGGCATTGTATCATAATTCGCGGGGCCTGTACGGCGATATTGTGGTATAATCGTCCGCATGAAAGCCACACTTCTCTACTCCGCCGCCGTCGCGGCCGCCATCGGCTGCGAGGCTCTCGCAATAGACGTGACGAGCTCCTCCCTCTCTGTCTCGTTCGACGAGCAGGCAAAAGGCGCCGTCGCGCGCGTCGTAGCCGTCCGCGGACAGGAGCTGGGCGCGATCAAAAGCCACGCCCCGCTCTTCGCGCTCAGCCTCTGCCGGGCGGACAGCTACACGAACATCGCCTACGTCTCGTCCGCCGACGCCACAACATTCTCGGCCGAGCGGCTCGCCGACGGCGCCCGCCTCGTCTACGCGTTTGCCGAAGGCCCGGTGGAGAAGGTAGTCTGCACCGTGCGCGCCCCAGCCGGCGACACCAAGATCCGCTGGCGCATCAAGACGGCCGCGCGAGACGGATGGGCCGTCACCGACACCAGCTACCCGCGCATTCCTCTCGCAACGCAGCTCGGCACCTCAGGCGCCGACGACGCGTGCGTCCTCGGCATGGCCAAGGGCGGCATAATCCGCAACCCCGGCGCCAACAAGCCCGGCTGGGCAACGAGCGGACGCGAACCCGGCAACCTCGTGGCCCAGTTCTCCTGCCTCTACGACGACCGTGGCGGATTCTACATGGCCGCCGAGGACGCGCAGGGCCACACAAAGCACCTTTCCGTCGAACGCGCCCGCAACGCGCTCGTGTTCGCCGTCAAGCGCATCGGCTTCGCCAAGGACGACGAGCAGTCCTACGACGTCGTCACCGCCGCCTTCGAGGGCGCCGACGGCTCGCTCGCCGACTGGCACGACGCCGCCGACATCTACAAGGCATGGGCGCTCCGCCAGCCGTGGTGCGCGACGCCTCTCAAGTTCCGCACCGATCTCCCCGCCTGGATGAAGGACGCTCCCGCGATGGTGCGCTTCGGACGCGACTGGCTTGGCCGCACCGAAGACATCCGCGCATGGATGAAGGACTACTGGCTAAAGGAGTTCGTCTCCGCCCCGCTCGTCATGGCCTACTGGGGATGGGAGAAGCGCGGCTACTGGGTCACGCCCGACTACTATCCCGTCTATCCAGACGACGCCACCTTCGAATCGCTAGTCCGCGACATGCGCAAGCTCGGTGGACACGCCTTCCCGTGGCCGAGCGGCTACCACTGGACGCTCCTCTACACCAAGCAGCCGGACGGCTCGTTCCTGTGGGACGACCGCGCGCGGTTCGACTCCTACGCCCGCCCACACGCGATCCACAACCGCAACGGCCTGATGTACATCCGCACGCCATCCTGGCTGTGCGGCGGCAACTGCACCTGCATGTGCGGCGGCGACCCGTGGACGATCCGCTGGTGGAACGACGAGGTGTGCCTGCCGCTCGTGAAGCTCGGCTGCGAGATGATCCAGGTCGACCAGGTGGTCGGCGGCGCCTTCCCGCCCTGCTGGGCGAAGAACCATCCCCATCCCCCGGGGGAGGGCAAGTGGAAGACCGACTGCTTCCGCGAGCAGCTGGTCACGATGGCCGAGACGATGAAGAAGGTCGAGCCCGACTCCATCGTCTGCTTCGAGGAGCCGAACGAGCACTTCAACCACCTCGTCGGCATACAGGACTACCGCGACTGCGAGATCAAGCACGAGTGGGCCAGCGTCTTCAACTACCTCTACCACGAGTTCGTGCCGTGCTTCCAGTCCAACCCTCGTCGCGGCAACCGCGTGTGGCAGGCGCACGAGGCGGCGGACGGACAGATTCCGCATCTCTCGCCATCCAAGCGCGACCTTAACGCCAACCTGATTGCGCTCGCCAACGGCGACTTCGAGATGGCGAACAAGGACGACGCGGGCTTCGCCAGCTGGGAGCGCCTCAACGGCTACAACGGTGCGGTCTGGAGCGGGCGTTGGTTCGTCGACCGCAGCGAGAAGAAGGACGGCGCGGCCAGCCTGCGCCTGGAGACCGGCGCAAAGGAGACGGTCCAGGTGTCGCAGAACGTGTCCACCGACGACATGGCGGCGTTCCGCGTGGGCGCGAAGTACCGCCTCTCCGCGTGGATGAAGACCGGCAAGATGGTGCGCGGCAACTCGATCCGCTTCGGCATCTTCGCGCCCGGCCTCAAGGGGCTCGGCGGCGGCTCGCTCCCCTTCCCGAAACCCGAGGACGGCTGGCGGCTCGTCGCGAAGGACTTCACCCTCCCGGCCGGTTCCGAGATGATCCGCATCATGATCCACGTCGACGGCGAGGCGACCGCGTGGGTCGACGGCATGAAGCTGGAGTCCGTCGCCGGAGACGGCACCGCCAAGCCGCTAGTGCTTTCCGGACGCTCGGCCTACGACGACTTCATGAAGAAGTGGGTGGCGCTCTACCACGGCGAAGGCCGCGAGTGGCTCGCCTTCGGACGCCAGGTCAAGCCGCCGCGCCTCGTCTGCGGGACGCAGAGCTTCAACGACCGCGATACGCCGTGCGTGTTCCACGCGGCATACGAGTCGCTCGACGGCCGCAGGGCCGTGGTTCTCGTAAACTCCACCGCGCTCAAGCAGGAAGTGACGCTATTCCGCAAGAGCGGCCCCCAGACCCTGACCCTCGCCCCCGACGAGATCCGCTTGCTCAAGGATTAGTCCGATTCGTTCTTGGCCTTGTAGAGGGCGCGGACCTCGTCGACCACGAGCTTGGGGCGGCGGTAGAGGTCGTAGAGTCCGCCCGTGTTCACGCCGTAGGAACGGTTGCGCGCGCCACGCGTGCGCGTGTAGGTCTTGCAGTCCGTGAACTGCCAGATGGCGACGCCGGCGATGTCCTTCATCGCGAACATCTCCTCCAGCATGATCCGCTCGTACTCGGCCTGATGATCCTCGGTGTACTGCGCCTTGCCGCGCGGATCGCGCACGCCGTAGTCCGCCTTCACGCCCGTCTCGCTCACGATGATCGGGCGGTTGTCCTTGTAGCGGTTGCGGAAGTAGGCCACGATCTCCTCGTGGCACGCGCGGATGTTGCGGCGCATCTCCTCGGAGGAGCCGGTCTCCATCTCCCACGAGTACCAGCAGGGGTAGGTGTTGTAGGCGATGATGTCCGTGTTCGCGTGGCAGATGTCCTTCAGGTTGCGGTGGCACGCGAAGGTGACGAGGTGGCCAGTGTCCTCGGCGCGGAGCGCCGCGAGGAGGCGGTCGACGAGCGCCTTGCAGACCTTCGTGTCGGAATCGGGCTCGTTCAGGAACGCGCTCACGATCACGCACGGGTGGTTGATGGAGTTGCGCGCCATGAGGCGCGTCTCCTCCTCCTGGAGGTCGCAGAACTCGGGGTCGTTCAGCTGCTTGGGCTTGTTACCCCAGCCGAGCGACTCCTCCCACACCAGGACGCCCAGCTCGTCGCAGAGGTCGAGGAACGCCTCGCACTGCGCGTAGTGGCTGCCGCGGATGAAGTTGCCGCCCAGATCCTTGAGGTTCTGCACGTCCTCGTACATGAGCTGCACGGGCGTCGTCACGCCGAACTCGTAGTGCGACTCGTGCCGGTTGACGCCCTTCAAGTAGACGGGGCGTCCGTTGAGCGTGATCCGCCCGTTGGCAGTGCCCACCTGGCGGATGCCGAAGCGCGCGCATGCCGTCACGCCGTTCTGCGTCACAGCCACCTTGTGCAGGTTGGGCGCGTCATGGCTCCACAACTTGAAGTCGGGCACGCAAACCGACGCCCTCCGTCCCTTGAACGCCAGCTTCCGCGCCGCTCCTCCGTCGAACGCCACCTCCGCCTCGAAGTCAGCCGGCGCACCTTCGCCCGCGAACTGCGCCTCCAGCTCCACGCGGCCGGTCTTGATGTCGCGCGTGCGCACCACCACGCGGCGAAGCTCGACGGGCTTCGCCTGCACGTCCAGCCACACGCCGTGGTGGAACCCGCCGAAGGGATAGAAGTCGTAGAAGTCCCAGAAAAGCTTCACCTTGGCGTTGTCCACGACGGAATCGACGGCCGCCACCAGCTCGTGCGTCCCCTTCGCGAGCGGTCCCGTCGCGAACTCGAACCTGCTCCACGGCAGCTTGCTCATGCCGATCTCGCGCCCGTCGATCCAGAAGCGCGAGCGCAGTCCTGCGCCGTCAACCACGAGGAACGCGTTCGCCGCGTCCGCCGCGAGCGCGAACTGCCGCCTGTAGCAGCCGGTGCCGTGCTGGTTGAAGTAGCGCGACATCGCGTTCCAGCAGCCGGGGACCGTCATCTTGTCGTTCGCTTCGAACGCCGGCAGCGAAACCTCCTCCAGCGACTTCCCCTTCTCCAGGCGGAAGTCCCACAGCCCGTCCAGGGCAAGCTTCTCGACGCCCGAAAGCGTTCCCGCCGCCAGCGCGGCCGCCAGCGCCGCAAGCATTCCAGTCTTCTGTCCGAATCGCATATCGACATACTCCTTGTTGGTTCCGCCACCCTTCTGGCGGCGTTTTTCGCCCATTCTACCAAAAACCCGCCGTCCGAAAAAGCATCTCGCCCCGAAAGGCGCGGGACACATGGAAGAAAGGGGGAGAAAATCCCATGCGTGCCGCGCCTTCCGGGGCGAGAGCCTCATGGCCTCGCGGCCTCAAGTTCCCGTCACAACCCTTTGTGGGTTGGAAGACGGCGTATATTATAGATAATTACTTATCGATAGTCAAGTACCCATACCAACATTTTTCGCGCCGCTCAGCATTCGCCTGACGGGGCGGTCCCAGAAGCGCATCATCACATAGGCCAGCGCGGCGAGCGCGAGGTACTCGCACACGCCGAGCGCCACGCAGAAGCCGGCCGAAAAGCCGGCGGAGTACGTCCGCACCCACCAGTTGTGGATCTTCATGAACGGATAATGCGACATGTAGAAAGGATATGACAGCTCCGCAAGGAACGCGCACACCGCCGCCGTCCTCGCGTGCGTCACCTCCGTGCCCGCCCCCGCCAGCAGCAGAAGCGGGAACACCACCATCAGCGCCACGAGCTCGAACGCGCCGTTCTGGCACATGCCTCCGAACGGCATCGGCACGAACAGCACGAGCAGGAACACCGCCAGGCAGATCGCCAGCCCGCCGCGCGGAATCCGTATCTTCCAGCCGGTCCTCGCCAGGAACATCCCGAACAGGAACGGGAAGAAGAGCCGCACGCACGCCCCGTAAACGTGCTGCGCACCGAGGCTCCACCCGATCTCGATCGTGTCCCCCTTCCGCGCGGCGACCTGCGCTAGGAACTCGCTTGACGTGCCGAATATCGCGTTGAGGTCCACGTGCAGCGCGTACGACGCCGTCCAGAGGCCCGCGACCACGGAAAGCGCCGCAAGCGCAACGCGCCCAAGCCGCCGCACGAAGAGCGCGTAGAGGATGTTCGCAAGATACTCGTAGGAGAGCGTCCAGGCGCACGGGTTGAACGGCACGAGGAACCCGGACCCCGGATACGGCAGCAGCAAGAGGCCCGCCGCCACCAGCCCAGCGAACTCCCACGGACCGAACGCCCGCAACGCCTTGTCCCAGAGCGGACACCCCATGCCCTGCGCGAAGAACACGACCAGTCCGAGCAGGGTGCCGGAGACGACGAGCGGATGCAGACGCAGCAGGCGACGCCCGAAGAAGTCCCGCAGGCCCATCCCCTCCTTCCACCGGCGGTCGTAGGCGTACGCCAGCATGTAGCCCATCAGGAGGAGGAAGAACTCCACGCACAAATACCCGTGCCCGCAGACCTGCGGCACCGCAGGCACGTCGCCCCTGTTCCACCCGTACGGCTCGGAAATGTGGAAGAGCGGCACGAGCAGCCCGGCGACGCCGCGCAGCGCATCCGCGATGACATTTCTTCTTGTGCCTGTTTCCTGCATGCCCCTTTATTCTACCACACTCGCGGCATTGACACACCCCAGGGTGAAAATGGTAAGATAGCGCCATGAAAAACGCACCGTTCTCCCTCGCGATCATCCTCGCGCTCGCCCTTCCGGCCGCGGCAGCTGACCGCACCGCATACGCGCCTGCCGACGGCGTAACGCCGGCCACGCCCGCGCTCCAGAAGGCAGTCGACAACCTCTCCGCCTCCGGCGGCGGCACGCTCGTCGTCCCGCCAGGCGCCTACGTGACGGCCAGCCTCCGCCTGAAGGACAACGTGACGCTCCGCCTCTCGAAGGGCGCCACCCTCCTCGGCTCCACCAACGCCGCCGACTACGTGCGCGGCTTCTTCGCGGTGGTCGGCGCCGTCGACGCCAAGCGCGTGGCGATAGAGGGCGAGGGTCTCATCGACGGTCGCGGCTGGGCCGCGCCAGTCAGGGACGGCGCCCCCAACCGCTGGAAGGACGCCCTCTTCTTCCGCTGCCGCGACGTCCGCGTCGAGGGCGTCACGATGAAGGCCCCCGCCTCCTGGACGTTCTACCTCAAGGAGTGCGTGGACTGCGTCGTGCGCGGCGTCACCATCTACTCACACGCGAACTTCAACAACGACGGCATCGACATCGACTCGAAGAACGTGCTGATCGAGAACTGCACCATCGACTCCGACGACGATGCCATCTGCCCCAAGTCCGACAACCCGGACTTCATCTGCGAGAACGTCGAGGTGCGCAACTGCACGCTCGCCTCGAACTGCAACTTCATCAAGTTCGGCACCGCCTCGCGCGGCGGCTTCCGCAACTGCTTCGTCCACCACTGCGTCCTCCGCCCATGCGCAGAGTCCCATCTCCGCAACTGGCACTCCCGCAGCTCCTGGGACAAGCGCGCAAAGGGCCTGCCCGGCGTCACCGACCCCATCACCGGAATCTCCGGCGTCGCGCTCGAGATGGTGGACGGCGGCATCCTCGAGAACATCCACGTCTCCGACATCAAGCTGACAGGAGGCGTCCAGACGCCCATCTTCGTCCGCCTCGGCCGCCGTCGCACGAAGCCCGACGCGCCCAGCGTCCTCCGCAACTGCGTGATCGAGAACGTCTCCGGCACCTCCGCGAGCTTCATCGCCTCGTCCGTCACCGGTGTGCCAGGCCTGCGCCCCAACGGGATCGTGCTGCGCAACATCGACCTCGTCCTCAAGGCCGGAGGCACCGTCGGCGACGTGCGCGCGCCCGTCAAGGAGAACGAGCGCGGGTATCCCGAGAACCGCATGTTCGGCACAATGCTGCCAGCATACGCGTTCTACCTCCGCCATGCCGACGGCATCCGCTTCGAGAACGTCCGCACCCGCTTCGCCGGCGGCCGCGAGGAACGTCCCGCCGTCATGATGGACGACTGCACCGGCATCACGTTCGATTCAGCCTGCTCGTTCGCGAAGCCCGACGGCGACCTCCCCGCCATCGACACGCGCACGAACTGAGGTCACTTTTCGCGCTGGAGGCGCACTGGTCCCTTTACGCCATGCTCCTGGACGGGCCATGACGAGGCATCGAACTTCTTGTAGTTGATGTCCACCATGTTGATGTCAGTGAAGTACTTCCACTTCACTCCCTTCTGATCCAGCTCGCGGATGCGGTTCGCCCCTCGCTCGCACACGTCAAGCTTGATGTCGTTGTCCTCCGCTTTCGGTCCCTTCAACATGTCTGCAGGCACCTCGATCCGATACGGCGGCATGATGAGTGTCCCCAGATATTTCCCGTTTACAGTCACGCGCACCGACTCGTTGCCGATCACCTCGCCCAGGTCGAGCCAGACCTTCCCCTGCGGCGCGCTAGGAGAGCCTTGCGGCACATCTGGCGAGCACCACAGGAAGCACGAATGGCCCACGTCCAGCGCAAGCGCCACCTTCCCGTCCGTCACCGCCACGGACGCGATCGCGCCCGAAAGCGGGTCCATGCGCCATGCGGCGCGAGGCGCGCACGACGGCGCGAACGTCCCCGAAACGGTCCTGTCGGTCTGGTTTGCGAGGAAATACACCGTGTCCGCCCCCTTGCGGTAGCGCGTGAACATCAGTCCCGCGGCGGCGAATGGCTCGCGGCGCGCCTTCGACGTGCCAGGCAGTCCCAGCGCGGCCACCGCCGCCTTCGTCTTCTCCGGCATGTGCCTGCACGGCGGCACGGCGAGCGCGGCGTAGCGGTCCTTGAGGCCGAGCGCGGCGGCGTTCTGCAGCATCCGGTCCGACACGTAGTCGAACGCATAGCCCCCGTCGTACAGCTTTTTCGCAAGCGGACCGATCGGCTGCCCGTAGAACCACTCGCGATTATGTACGCTCATCCGCTTTTCGAGCCCGTCAGGATTCCACCAGTAGTCGCGCAACGGCCAGTAGACGAGCAGGTCGTTGTCCGGCTCGCAGGCCTGAAAGATGGACTGGCACCGCGTAACGTACGCGTTCAGCGTCCCCACGTCGCGCCAGATCGGATTGCGCGGGTTCATCTCCAGCGACGCGTAGAAGCACCAGCCCGGCCACGGCGCCTCCACGGGCGAGTAGCAGCACCCATGGTAGAAGATGCGGTTCACGCCGGAGAGGAAGAGCCGGTCGACGAACGTCTTTACTTCGGCCAGCGTCTCGGTGAAATGCTCGGCGATCCAGGTGCAGGACTCGGCGGTCACATGCGGCTTGCCCGTGACGTGCGCCGACGACGAGGCGAACTTGGAGACGAGTATGTCCCTGTCTCCCTTACCGAACATCTCCGTCTCCGGGACGTCCGCCAAGGCGTAGAAATCCAGCCAGTTCACGGGCGAGCCGTGCGCCTCGTTGCGCGTCTTCACGCCGCGCGCGTGGCACCATTTGACCCACTTCGGAAACACCTCCTCCACCATCAAGTCGTCCAGCGTCTGGCGGTAGTCGCACTTCACGCGCGCCACCTCTTCCGGATCGCCCTTCCCGCAGAACACGTCCCACTTGTCCATGAGGTCGTAGCCGCGCCGCGCCTTGAACACGGCCGGCAGCTCGGGGCTCCAGCACGCCGCGAAATACTCGTAGCTGTCGTGGTAGAAATGTTCCGGCAACGCGGCGCCCGGCTTGTCGAACACCTCGAACTTCTTGAGGAACGAATCCATCGCGCCGGGCGAGAACGGGTTCATCATCGGCCCGCGCCCGCCAAGCCCGGCGCGCTTCACCTGCTGGCCCGTCAGCTGCGGCACGAGCCGCCCGTCCTTGTCCGGCACCAGCTTCCAGCACCCCTCCTCCTTCTTGAGCCACGGCCCGCCGAAGCACCAGCCGCTGCCCATCGTCAGGTCCACGCCCAGCCCGTGCCGCGCGCCGATGCGCTTGGCGAGCGAGAAAGCATCCATCCATTCTGGCGAAAGGTACTCCTTCCACTTCGCCTCGTAGCCCTTCGCGCCGTAGATGGGGATCACGTGGAATCCGCCGAAGCCCTTCTCGACAAGTTCCCGGCTCTGGAACTCCAGGCCTTTCTCGTCGACGGCCGATCCCATCCACCAGTTGTAGACCCACGGTCTCATCTCGCGTGTCGCCTCGGGCCACGCCGGTGCGGCGCCAACCGCCGCCTGCCCCGCCGCCAAGAGCAGCAGGGCGCAAGAAACTGTTCTTCCAAACGCCATCGTATTCGCCTCCGTTTCGCAATCGGGGAGATTGTAGCACATTCCCTGCGCCTGCGGCAAAGCTGGTTCCGTTTTGTTTTGTTTCGCAAGCAGCCGAAACGTTTGCTAGACTATGCGCCATGAAACGACCTACATGGAAAGCAATCCTCACAACGCTCGCCTGCACGGCGCTCGCGACAGCCGTGGCAGACGGACAGAACCGGATGACGGTCACGTTCGACGGAAAGAACGTGCTGCAGTCGATCACGGTGGGCGCGGCCACGTTCGCGACGGGCGGCGGCGACCTTTGGACGGCAGAGTTCTCCGACGGCACGAACCGCACGAAGCGCGTGAAGGCGTGCGCGCACGAGGCCGCAACGTGCGAGCGAACCTCCCAGGCGTGGCGACTCGCGTTCGCGAACCGCTCGCCGCGCTGGACGCTCATGACGACGGCTTTCCCGCGCCTCAACCGCGTGACGCCCGACGGCGCGGGCGACGTGCTGCTGCCATCGAACGACCATGGCGCGCAGCTCTTCAGGAAACGCGTGGCCCAGCCGAAGCCCTTCCGCCGTGCCTACCTCGGCTACTGCCCGATGATTGCCGGGTTCTTCCTCGGCACGGACGGACTCTACTTCGTCCCCGAAGACCCCGAGGCCCGCATCAAGAACCTCCTCGTTGAAGGCGAGCAGAACGCCTGCTACGAGACGACGGTCGAAAACGCCGGCGTGCCCGGAAAGGCCGCCGAGGGCCCGCGCTACCCCGTGGTGCTCGCGCCGCTCAAGGGCGACTGGTGGAGTTTCGCACGGCGCTACCGCGCCTACGCGCTCCAGCAGAAATGGGCCGCGCGCGGTCCCATCAAGGACATCCCCGACTATCCCCGCCGCCTCTGCGAGATCCCGCTCTGGATCAACATCCACGGCTACCCCGACGTGGCGTCCAACGTCCTCACGCGCGCCAAGGCGATCTTCCCGAATTTCACCACCGGCCTCCACTGGCATCTCTGGCAGCATTCGGGCCACGACGTGAACTACCCCGAGTACTTCCCCGCACAGCCCGGCACGAAGGAATGCATCGCGTACTGCGAGTCGATGGGACAGGAACCGATGCCCTACGTGAACGGACGCCTCTGGTCGGCCCCCACGAGCGGCTTCATCCTCGCCGAACCCTACGCCGTCCTACGACAGAACGACACGCGCTACGTGGAGAAGTACGGACGCCTCACCGCGCCGCTCGCCGTGATGTGCCCCACGTGCGCGCCGTGGCAGAAGGTGGTGCGGACCTTCACCGGACGCATCCTCGACGAACTGGGGGCGAAGTCGATCTTCATCGACCAGATCGGCGCGGCGCCCGGCATCCCCTGCTACGATCCCGCACACGGCCATCCGCTCGGCGGCGGCAAGTGGTGGCGCGAGGGCTACGAGAAGATGATGGAGCCCATCCACCGCGCGTGGAACGCCAAGGGCGCGTTCATCACCACCGAAGGTTCGGGCGAGATGTGCCTCAACATGGTGGACGGCTACCTGCAGGTGGTCGTGCGCGACCCGAAGGACATCCCCTTCCACAACGCCGTCTACTCCGGCTACACCACCTACTTCTGCAGCCCGGAGAACAACGACCCTCCTCGACAAGCCCGACAAGTGCGCGATCCTCAACCAGCTCTGCGCCTTCCGCCAGAAGAACCTCGACGCGCTCGCCTACGGCAACCTGCTCGACGAGCTGCGCTTCGCGGAACCCGTCGGCAAGACGACGTACGAATGGCTCGGCCGCCGCCCCCACCACAGCCTCTACGATCCCGCCTACAAGCTGCCGCCGAGCAAGTTCGCCACGATGGCAGACGTGCGCGGCAACTGGTGGCGCACGGCGGACGGCAAGGTCGTCTTGCTGGCCGCGAACCTGACGGACCGCGAACAGCGCGTCGTCTACCGCGTCTACGGCACGGACAAGACGGCCGTCCTCGTCCTCGCCCCGCACGAACTCGTCCGGAAGGACGTCCGCAATTGACTGGGACAGCCGCCATCTTGGCGGCTCTGGTAGGGCGCGTTGTCCTCAACGCGCCGCTACGGCAACTCCACCACCACCTTGAAGAACCGCATGGTGGGGCGAGCCGCCACAAGACTCAACGTACATGGCAAGCAAAATCGCGTCGTGCGCAACCTTTGCCTGTGCTTCGGCCACGCGATACCCGGCCTTGGCCAGGTCGGCCAGCTGCTCGGCGAACGACTTCATCAGAACACCTCCTCGTAGATTATCGACTCAATTGCGTCGCGCCGTGCGAAGTGGGCGAGATAATCGGTTATCTTGTACGCCTCCAGCTTGGACGACTTCCGCCGAAAGGAAAGCACAACCTCCTTGTACAGGTCTGGTGCAAGCTTTCCCTTCATTCTCGCGGTCTCGATCAGAAGCCGTTCGAGGTCGAAAGTCCTCACCCTGTCGCCGCAGTAGTCAATCGTCGTCACGCCGACCCCTTCAGTCCCGCTTGGCATATAGAACTGCTTCACCAGCGGATCACGAATCGGTCTTGCTCCGTGGGCTGTCGCCATGTAGTAGAACTCCGGCACCATGTCCGTGAGGTCATGGTAGAAGTACGCGCTGTCGAACGTCATGACGGCGTTCGGATGCCGCCACTCGAGTTTCCAGAGACTACCAGCCGCGACCGCCTTGTCTATCTGATAAGGCGACCCGAATCGTTTCCTGCACTCTGCGAATGAATAGAGCATTTTACCATTCGTCGGCATTTCTCCTGTTTTTGCCGACGGTTGGTATAACACCACAATCCGATTCGCCCTGCAACGGGGAATGCCCCGAAATGCGGAACATCCCCGCGTAACCGCATTGGGAAGGCCGCAATTTATTGCGTCCAAAACAGCAACGGGAGGGACGCGCTCCCGCGCGTCCGCAATTGACTGCGACAGCCGTCATCTTGGCGGCTCTGGTAGGGCGCGCGCCCCGCGCGCGCCGCTACGGCAACTCTACAACCACCTTGAAGAACCGCATGGTGGGGCGAGCCGTCCCCGGCGAGCCGCCATCTTCCGGCACATCCGCCCACGGCCCCTCCAGCCTCTCCGCCCCCTTCAGCACGGCACGTATCTCCGCCCCCGTCCAGCGGTTCGTCTTCGGCTCCCACTCCACCTTCGGCTTGCCATCCACCATCTCGATGGACACGATACGGAAGTCGTTCGTCGCCTCCGTCGCCCGCGTACGCGTACTTTTATTGTTCGTTAATGCGTATCCTCGTGAATCTGGATATCGACAGCCGTCTCATCTGCGCGCACTTCATATCGCTTTTCGGGTGCACCGTACACGTTCACAGACTGATGTCCGGTTGAAAACGAATTCTCATCAATGAAATTGGGATTCCCAAACATGCATTCTTCTAGCTCATTCGTCCTATGGACGATACAATGTCCCGCGTCTTGATTCATTAGCGCCTCGACCTTACGCACTTCAACCATATTCTCAAGATTATAGGTATCATCATCAGGCATCAAAATGACAAGATAATCACGCGCACGGCTCACAGCCACATTGATAATGTTCTTCTTGTTGATGAACGATCCCTTGTTGGCGGAAATCCCAGGGGGCGGATTGAAGAGTGTTACTATCATCTCACATTCATCGCCCTGAAACCCATGGACCGTTCCAGCCAAGATTTCAACATAACCAGGGAATTTGGCTCGCTCTACAAGCCGTTGTACAAGGTCTGCCTGAGCCCTGTAAGGAGAAATCACACCAATCCGAAACTTGTCAGTCTGAGGTTTCATCTTTCGTGCGAGAGCTATCACAAACTCATACGCAAAAAGTGCCGAGTAAATCTGATAGGAAGAACCGCCGTTTATCCCCAAACGCTTCGGGCGATAAAAGCTTTCGTATGAACGGACTGGGAACTTCAGTACCGTAAGCGACCTAATTTCAGGAAACCCCTCAATCTCAAGCGGGCGACGCGAGCTTTCCGAACGGGCATGAGCAAGTATTCCACCATAACGATATCGGCTAAAGATCGTTCCGATGGACGGGATGCTTCGGTATTGTGTAGTCAGCCTCTCAACATGGTAGTCGTGCGGTTCCGTCTTTGGGGCGGCAAAATTCTTCAGTCCTACCATCTTGTAGATATTCTCATCCTTCCAATCTTCGCAAGAGATAATCGGTTCTATCTGAAAGGGGTCTCCTGCAATAATAAACCGCGCGTTCTTCTTCGCATAAAGGGGATAGATGATATTTGCAAGAGGAATCATCGAGGCCTCGTCGACAACGATACAATCCCACTCATAGTCAACAAGTCTCTGTGGTGCAGAATTGCCGGTGATACAGCTGTCGTATGGGAATCGCGCTATCGTTGTAATCACCACATGCCTTGGATACTTTCTTAGATCAACCTCTTTCCCGACACACACACCCGTTGCGTCCAAATGCTCGTCAAGCGTTGATCCAAATCGTATCAGCCATTTGCGATAAGAAATGTCCCCCTCCATTTTGGATATGATTCGACTAGTCAGCACATCCGCCGCCTTGTTAGTCGGCGCGAGAACAAGAACCCGCCAGTCTCGTGCTTCGCGCATCATCGGCATGATTCGCTTCTCGGCGAGGAACGTCGTTTTCCCCGTTCCAGGCGGCCCGAACACGAACTCGATATTGTTCGTCAGAGCCGTACGAAGATTCATCTCATCGGGCAGCGGAAGATACGCCAGCCCCCTCTTCAGTTCCTCCATCAAGAATAATGGGCGCTGTGTCACCACCCGCGCTTCGTCGAGCTTTTGCAGATCAACACCCTCAAGCTTAGAATCGGCCTTAAGTTTTACTCGCAGATTGAAGGACTGCACATTCATGACCTCAATCATCGGGCGGATCGACTTCCCCGCGACAACCATATCAAGCGGGATGTCCGAAACATCCTCAAGCCATTGAGGAATATTCCGTGATGGCCGTTTTAAGATAAACGTACGTTCCGTATTCGGCTCGCGTTCAATTTTTGTGAAGCAGATCGACACCTCTCTTTGCGAAGAAGCCTCCTTCTCCTTACCCAGCATCTCGAGTTCGAGCATGACCTTGAACCATCCAAGGCTATATCTTTCAGCCTCGCAGGCCTCCCGCTGTAGCTCCTCCCCCTTTTCCAAAGTCGCTATTTCTCTCGCTTGTTGATCCTCGCGGTTCTTGATGCGCTTTGCGAAGTCAATGGCTTTCGGCGTTAGTTCGTCATCATCCTCACCTTCGTCATCATCAAGACTCGGCAACGGAGGCGGAACACTACTCCTTTTAAAAGACTCCTTGTAGTTACGCACCCTGCCCTCAATCCGCCCGACAACGCTACTTTCATCAGGCCGGCCCTGTTCTCTACCTTGAATATTACTTCCGTCATGACATATACCACTTGAACTGGTGGCTACATCTACTGTATGCGGATGCTCTATAGAGGACAATTCATTTGGCGACACACTAACCTCTTTCAGGCCATCTTCGACTTTGCCAACATAATGAATGCGCCCTAATGACTGCTCTACTTTCTCTCGACGCTGTTGTTTAAGTTGTGCCATAATCCGCACGCACTCATCCAAGTCTTCAATCGTCAATCCTCGTCTTTCAGCCTCCTCACCCAGCTTCATGGTATGTTTCTGATTCTCCGAAAGACCTTCCCTTGCTTCAGCTTCTACCATTGCAATCGCAACCGCATTCTCCGACGCGCGAATTGGTGTCGGTGCTTCGGCTGGTTTGATCCCAAGCATCTTCAATAACGGATCTGAATCATCACGCCTCACATACTCTTCTGGAAGCCTATCGACAGAGATGCTATCAGGTGATACACAGGTAGAGTCATTAAGAACGATCCACTTGGCACCTCTGAATTCAAACAATTGTGGGCTATCAAATTCTTCGCGTTGGATTTCTCGGTTAAAATATTCATGTACCCCACCTAAGAAATTTGGACCATAACCCCCTTTCCAGAAACAACTATGAACCTTCAGGAAGCTCTCTAATGAAATTGTTTTATTCTTTATTAGTTCTCGAAAATATTTGTCGGCGTGAGACTTCAAAATGCTCCAAAGGATTCTAGAAAAAACTCTTTTGTCTTCCATATTCTTTTCCGCAAGTAACCGCTCAAGAAATTCAGATGCGCCATGAATATATTGGTATCTAAATATTTGTTTCTCCCTATTGCTTTTTGATGGTTCTGCAAGTTTCACTTTGTCCAGGGCCAACAAATTCTCCAGTTCTTCCCATCTTCCTGTTCTTTCTCCACTCCGAATGGATGGTTCGGGCATTACACCAATTTTTGACAGCAATCTGTCAAAATCCCTCCGAAGAGCTTGCTCTATCAATTCATGATAATGTGCGAGGTCAACGACAAATACATTTTCAAACGCTCCATTAAACTCCATAATAGCCCTAAAATATTCCTTCGTTGAATCCGATGGCCAGTAAAGTTCTGAAGACGAGAGATATACAATTTCATTATTTCGTAGACCTTTCCCTCTTAGCTTGACCTTCCCTTGCAGCTTCTTAGTCAAATTTTCCTTCTTTTCTTGTGGGCATCTAGCATAATACTCAACAATCTCCTTGAATAAAGCATCGGAAGCCTCCCTTTCGCAGGATGAAATCTTATCTATGATGACGCCAATACGATCATCCTCCGAAGGAGTCTCTACCTTCCAGCGAGCAATCAGTCCCATTGCATATTCATCTTGGCAGATATCCTCATGTATTGTTGTAAAAGCATCAGATCCTACTGCCGGTAAAAATAGGATATGCTCGCCATTTGAATTAAACGCCGCAACCGCCTCACCTTTATGATCAAGAAAAATCGGAAGTTCCATCGCTCTTTTACGACGGTCGTCACTTCCATCAATCCACTTGTAAAAAGCCGACAACCATGGCAGTTTTTGTTTCTTGATAAATGACGATGATATCCGATCCAAGATTGACACATCAGATGGGCATTCAACCGTACATGCCGACACGAAATCTCTAAGGGCGAAATCAAGACCCGGTGCATTCCATTTGCCGCAAAACACCCAATGCCTGTCTGGCGCATTGTACAGTTCTTGGAAGGTTACATCAGGGAATACGCTAGTAATCTCCTGAGTTTTCGGCCAATAGGCATTTTCTTTCACCGCATAACCATCAATCGTCGGTAATATCCGCTCGGTCTGAAAGCACTTCAATGCCCTGTCGCAACAGACTCGAAAAACATATGGATCGTCTTGATCTCCACCAATTGGTATGATGTTCAATATACTATCGTCAATCAATCGTTCCCCTGCCGATGTTCGCATATCACGCATGTACAACAGGCTATCGTACATCAAATCAGCCAGTTTGTCGAACATGTCTATATTGTGAGGATCTTCATCTTTTATTCCCTCACGATTAGGATTCAACAAAAATGGCGCGTGTATAAGAAACTTGAGCTTTGTTTCATACTTAGTTGGGAAGAAACAGAATGCCTTGTGATTCGCAGGAATCAGATGTCCGTTCTCATCAAGCATAAAGCCAATAGCATAGCGATGATTCGCCTTGTCCTTCCGTGAAAAGAGGAATATTTGCGTTGTTGTCGTTTCACTTCTATTCGCCTGCATGTACTCTATACGCTTGCAGCTCGTTATGTTAACCGAATCACCAAACTCTCTCGCTTCCAGAATCCGCTTCCGATACTCGCCGACTTCTGATCCTCCATTGAATATAATAGTTTGAAGGTTATTTAGAAATAGCGTCGGAAAGATTAGCGAAGTAAGTCGCGCCAAAGATTCAAATGCAGGACGCACATCCCCTTTACTGGCAAAGGGAAAAACAAATACCGTCTCTTCAGGTTTACGTCCGGGATAGTCGTCGTCTAGTAATGTAGGGATCATCTTCCGCTCTATCTTAAAAGCAACATGTGGATCGTATATCTCTGGAGTTGCCGTGTAATTGAAGACAGAGAGGAACCCCATTCCATATTTGCCTATCGCATTACCCTCTTTATTGTCTGTACTCTTTGTTGTAACAGAACCAGTAATGGCGTTTATATCACCAAACCTAGCGATTCGCAAATCGTCAGTTTCTGTGTCAGGATTTGAGATAGAAAAACGCCGAGCTCCGTTATGGGAAAAAACTAATCTATCTTCCCTGACAGCAAATTCAGCCTCAGTCGCTCCTGCATCGTCAGCATTCTGGATTAATTCATAAACAAAATGCGCTTGATCAGAATACATGTCAATAGTCTGCGCAATAATATTGCGAAGGCCTGGATCTTCATCAATAAGATCTGCCTTTCTAGTCCGCTTTTCCGTCAAAGCCTTGAAGTAGGCCAATTCCTTCTCTGTCAATTGATTTGCCATTTTAAATCACTTTCCTAATCCTTCAAACTTACTACTCTGCCGATCAAGTACCACGAAGTACCGTTGGAACGCAACAAGTATAACATATATCTGACGAATTGATGGTGCCATCTTTTATTAAAGACCAAGCGTAACGTCATAACGACTTTTCGGCAATTCGCTAACCCTATGTAGGTTCCCCTTGGCATCAAACCAACGTATTACTTCACGATGTGGATGCCTGTATTTGTTGTTTTCGCCAGCAGATATTACATACTCAACTCCAGCATCTAGCATTCCGCGATTAAAACTGTGTTTTGAGCCATGATGTGGAATTTGAATGTACCCTACCATATTCCAAAGGCCACCATATGCGCCTTTGAGTTGTTTCCAACTATTACCCATATTCGCATTGTAATCCCCTGTGTACAAGCATCCGGTCGCTCGTTTGTCATTCTGGTTGCCTCCAATTTGTATAGCTGGATTCTTTGGGCCTGAATACAGAACCATTGAGTTCACGTTAGGATCACCTAACTTGACCCTAAACAGGTTCTTTATTTCTTGCCGTTTCGCCTTATCGCGAAAATCGTCTTCAAGCATATCCCATCTGAAGCATTCCCCATATCGGCTTCTCATTTCTGCTTCAAGTTTTATTATTAATTCTCTTTGCCTAAAATTAAAAGGAACGAACTGCCATCCCCACTTTAACAAAAGTGAATCTTTTCCCATGAGTTGGTCTAACACATTTACTCCAGATCTTATTAGTATAATGTTGTCTAATGAAGGGATGTCGGTCATTGTTTCGTTATCGAAGCCGGTCTCCCTGACCATGTACAACAAGGTTTCCTGCTTATCGTCTCTTATAATGTTAACATCTTTTATAACTTTAATAAGTGTTGCAACGGCATCCACAGAAAGGTCAAGAGTAAACTTCTGTACCTTAAGAATTTTATCATTCACAAATTTCAAAATAATCTTGTACAGCGGTGACACGGCTGGAAAGAATATACGTTTTACCTTACAACGTTCTAACAAGAAAGGTATTCCATTTACATGATCCTCATGGAAGTGCGATATGAATAGCGCATCTACAGACTCACCCTTCTTGAAAGTCTCTTCAATCACATTCCTTATGCTACTCTGTCTGGAAACCGTTCCACAATCATAAACAATGGATAATGAAGAATCGGTGAAGTCAAATTTTTCGCAATAGAAAGCACCCTGCCCTACTGGTAAAAAACTTCTTATAAATTGGAACTGCATGTTCTCGTTTGACATAAAAACCTTCCTTTCATCCACTATTATATCAAGTCAGAATTCTCCTACAAGTTCCGTTGTTAGGTCTGCTCTGAGGCAAGACCGTCAACAAAATCTTTGTCTCAAGGTGTAAACAGTATACCCCTTCCCACCGCCCAAAGCAAACGGGATTTCAAGTTATCTGGCGAGAGAGGGAATGCCGATTTCCGTGGGCGAGCCGCCCGCAAAGGATTTCATTTTCTGGTGGGCAGACCAAGACACCCAGGACATCCAAGACACCCAGAACGGTGGCAAGGTAGGCTTGCGCGCCAGTGGCCGGGAAATGGCTTGCGAGCATACGCACCAAGCAGGCGTAGTCCTGGGTGTCTTGGGTGTCCTGGGTGTCTTGGCCAAGGCGTTGGAGCGCGAAGCGGCCTAGCGCCTGCCCAGCCATTGGCCCGCCGCCAATACGCGGCGCGGGGCGCGCCGCAAACGTTTCCGCCACGCCTCGCGGCGTGATATGGAAGGCCTCTCCCGCTTTTGGCCAAGTCCCCACAACAGGGGGATTTTTGAGCCACAACGAGGGGAATTTTGAACCGTAACAAGAGGACGAGCCGAGTACAAGGAGGGGAATTTTGAGCCACAACGAACGTCGGGGATGGGTAGTTGGGATTGTCGTTGCGGGTAGGATTACTCGTATTCGACAAGTGGGTAACCGCGATAGGTACAGATGAGATTGTCTGATGCTTCATGCAATTTCATACGAACCGTAATCTCGTTACAGCGCAAATGGTATCCTTCATTAGGAGGCACGGAATTGGTCTGGGCAATGTCCTCGGTCATGCGCCGCCAAGATGGCGGCGTTCCCAGTCAACGCCCTACGCGCAGCCATGACTGGGACAGCCGCCTTCCAGACGGCGGCATTTCCGGCCACTGGCCCGTGCCTTTCCATGCGCCGCCAAGATGGCGGCAGGATTATATTTCCTTGCCCTTGATCTTTCTTAGGATGTTGCGCTTGAAGTCGCGCGGGCCGCCAAAGAATCGAATTTCAGATTGTGTCATTGGCATGCCGTAGGCAAGGCGCAACTCAATCAAATGCAGTGTACATACGAGATCAGCAACTTGAAAAAGGCGGTAACGAGATGGCCTCACTCCCTGCTTGAACTCGACAGAAGGGCCTAGCGCATCAACAAAAGTCTTTTGAAGGATATTCGTCACAGGCGATTGACCACAATCGTAATAGACCTTGATGTGCGCAATAGTGGCAAGCGAATCACGATGAGAGTCAATGAACGCAAGGAGCGCGGCGCGAAGATGTTCTACGATCTGAGCTGCAGAATCGATGAACTTCTTATCCACGCTCAAGCAATGGTACCTGAAGTCGACGCGCGAGACGAACGCCATCATGCGAGAGAGTATGCGCCCGCGAAAGCTTCGACTTAGGATTTCGTAGCCTTTTTCTTTTCTGATGAGAGGTCCCGCGTGAAAGCAATGGTTTTCTAGCCCGAGTTCCGATTCTGAACGTTCAAGATCGGCAACTAGCGCAGAAATGTCAGAATCCTGATCATGGAACACCATTCCCAGAATATAGAAACGCGAATCGTTGTCGGGATGCTGAAAGCGTCCCGACTCGTCCACAAATATGCTCAAAGTGTCCATTGCCATGCACCGATAAAGAGAAGGTGGTGGGAATTGCTTCCCGCCACCAACGCGAGGACTTTCCCCCGCATCCAGATGATCCCACCCAAAATGGGAGATCGGATTAATCGTATCAAATCTTATGGCCCCTTGCAATAGGGCGAAACGGGATTTTTAAAATAATGCGCCGCCAAGATGGCGGCGTTCCCAGTCAGTGGCGGCGTTCCATGCGGTCGCAACAAGTTGCGACCCTCCCGTGCGGCGGCGGGATGGTGACGCGAGGCGCGCCGCAAACATTTCCGCCGCGCCTTGCGGCGGGAGGCCACACGGTCACTTGACTGCGGCGACCTTGCGGTAGGGGGCGGGAGCGTGAGGCAGCGGTGCGTGCTCGTACTGGTGGAGGAGCGCGGCGGAAACGACCGCAAGCGCGAGTTCGCGGTCGGGGTTCGACCCTCCAAGACGCCATAACGTCCCCCAGCCGCCAAGTCGATGGCAACCGAACCAGGCACGTCCCTCGCCGTCCTCCACGAGCGGGAACACCGTTTCGCCCATGCCGTCGCACGGCGCGCGGTTGACCTGCGACTTGGTGGCGGCAATCTGCTTCAGCACCTGCGGCGGGAACCACGCCGCCGCCGCCGCGCACGCGCGCAACCCGACTGGAGGTTCGTCGATGTCCGCCATCGCGTTCGCGGACCTCAGGCGCCCCAATCCCTTCAGCCCGATGACCTCGCGGCGCCATTTGCCGCCATCGTTCCACGCTGCGCTGTAGAACGATGCGCTGCCCGTCTCCACCCAGATGCCGCCGTGTGCCACGTAGCCTCGGATGGCGTCGATCATTTCCGTCCAGCGTCCAGGACCCTCCACAGGGAAAATCTCGCCGTAGGGATTGACGATGGCGAAGTACGCCGTGCGTCCCGCCGCGAGCGCCGCACGCAGTTCTTCCGCGCCGCGGAGCGACACGACCTTCAGCCCATGCCGTGTCACGAGCGGCGATGCGGCGAGCGCGTTCTTCCAGTCGCCCGCCGACGCCTTCACCCACGAACCGTGCGCGCCTTCGAGGTCGAGGACAGCGAGACGCGCGCCCGCTGGCGTCGTCTCGCAGAGCGGCTTGCCGGCGACCTCGGGCGGACACGGCACCGCCGGCTCGGATGGTGCAGGACGATACTCCCAGCGGCGCCCCTCGGCCTCCACATACGGCGTTTCGCCTTCCAGTTTCGCCGCCACGAGGCCGGGCGCGGTAATCCACCAGCCGTACGCCGCAAGTCGCTTCCCCGCCACCGTGCGCGGCACGTCGCCGAGGTTCACAGCCACCGACACGTCGCCGTACTTTGCCGTCACCACGCCGTCGTCCGACTCCCGCGACGGGTCGCCCGGCAGCGCGAGGAGCGGCGCGCGGTCGTGCGCGAACGCGACCACCGGCTGCAGGGCGATGCGCGAGACCACCTTGTCCTGCAGCAGCTGCAGCCACTCGTACCAGGCCTGCGCCGCCTTGTCCGCAACGTAATTTTGCGCGCCCGCGCGCCAGGAGAGCTGGTACCCGATCGCGAACATCCACGCGAGCGTGCGCTCGTTGGTGACGAAGGAACCGAGGTCGTGCATGTAGAAGAACGCCTTGTCGTGGAAGAGGCGCGTGGCGACCGGTTCGATGCGCCACGATTCGGCCGGATAGACGTCCTTGAAGAGGTCGCGCCAGGGCGGACGCGGCACGGGCACGATGCGCCACGTGCAACCGCAGATCGCGGTCTGCTGGTTCGCCACCTGGTCCCAGCCGTCCTCCGTGCCGAGCGGCACGATGCGGCTGTCCTCCTCGTTCATCGCGAGGATGCCC
>CACWSW010000004.1 GCA_902763655.1 uncultured bacterium | reverse complement strand
AGTTGCTTGTACGTCTTCCGACGGATCTCCTGCGGCGCCTCACATGCCGGCACGTCTGCGCGTGGACGTCTGATGTTGACGCCGTGAAGGTAATAGCATGGCGTGTAGCGGTCGGGCGAATAGCGCTTCCTGGCGAGCGCGTCCATGTGCTGGACGCACGCCGCGTAGCCGAGCAGCGACAGTTGCACATAGCTGATGTCGCACGCACGGTGGTCGATGTCGCCCGCCACGAGGAAGAGGTCGCCTTGCCGCACGCCGTTGCCGATCAGCGCCTCTGCGCCCTCGATGAGCAGAACCGACGAGCCGCACGACGGGTCGGACAGGCTGATGATCTTCCCGGGCGTGTACTCGACGGACGGACACATGACGCGCGCCATGAACCGCGAGACGCACACGGGCGTGAGGAACTGCCCGTTCCTGGTATTGGCCGCGCCGAGCTCTTCCAGGGCGTGCCCGAGGAAGTCCTCGCGGGCGTGTTCGAGCGCCTTCATCACAATCGCGAACGCGCGGTAGAAGTGCTCGAACTCGTCCGCCTCGTACCGGGCCTTGATCTGCGCGTACTCCGCCTCAAGCGCATCGACGGAGCCGAGCCGCGTCGTCACCTCGATCGCAATCGCCATCGCGCGCACCATGTCGGCGAACACGTCCACGGCGTAGCGGCTCCTCGCGGCCGCATGGACTTCCTTGATGAAGTCCTTTTTCAAGTCATCGTTCACTTCGCCGCTCCCTTCCGCAGCGTGTCCATGTCGGGCGATATGTCCGAGCATTCGCGGCCCCAGACGAGCTTGCCGGTAATGGCGTCCGCGATTGCGCACCCGCCGTAGTAGTTCCATTCGTAGCTGATTCCGCGCCCTTTGGCCAGACGCGGCATCAGGACGCACTTCCAGCAAGAGCCTTGGAAAAACAGCATGTCGTGCGGGTCGCGGACATCGGAATAGGCGTCGGCCGGTCCGAAGAGGTGCACAAGCCCGTAGATGAGCGAAGCGTAGTATCCAGCGATCACGGAACGCGCTGGGTTCGGCATGATGACGGACGTGAAGACCGAATGGACATGGCGGACGGAATCCGGCTCGAAGTCCTCGTCCGGGTCGTCGTCCGGCAAGTTCATCCGCAGCTCCATCATGTCCGGCTCGACGTTGGCGAACGCGGCGCACACAGCTTCGCGGAGCTTGCCGAGGTCGAAGCTGCGGTACTTGCCGCAGGCGATGTTATCTTCGCACGTCTTGATGTGCTCGTTGATCAGCCTGTTCCCGATGTGCTTCTGCATCTCGTCTTCCGTCTCATTGACGGATCCTGTGTCGGAGCAGACGAGCGCAATGCGCCCGTCGCTCGCAAACAGGTGGTCTCCGTGGCGGAACGGCGTGGAGAACGCAGGTCTCGGCGCGTCGTTTTCGCTCGCGAACAGCGGCGCAATGGCCATGAACTCACCTGTATTCAATTTGGCACCTCCTTAGATTTCGCCGTGCAGGTCCTTGACCGTCAGGGTCGTGTCCTTGTGGACAAGAAGCCAGTTCAGGAACGTCATAACGGTGTCGCATTCTTTATTCCCGATGCCCCTGTGTCGGGTGTCCTCAAGGTAGCCGTCGTACTCGCGCAACAAGCGGCAGTAGTTGTTTGAGTCGTGGATGTCATACTCTTTGGCCGGCGCATTGTTCTCGGCCTGCGGTTCTGTTGTTTCTGGCATGGTTAAAACCTTTCTGTGGTTAGTGTTTACTCTCAGTCGCACAGATTAACAGTTGAACAGATGTCTTCAGGTGCCATTTTTCGCCTTCCCCCGAAAGCAGCAGTCCGGAAATCGGCAGAAGTCGGACACTTCCAGTATGAAACCGCTCCCCTCCCTGAATGCAACCACGCGCTTGACGATCACCGTTGCTGTCTCCTGTTGGTACAAGCCACGGACGTATATCGTGTCGCCGGGCTTGTACTCGTCCACGCGATCATACGGCACGCGGAAGAGAGTCAGCGACCTGCCGGCGAAAAGCGTATCCCATTCTTCCCTTGATATTACGATGTACCTCATGCCGACTTCCTTTCCAGTTCCTTGAACATCTTGCGCTTCTGGTGGCGCTTGTGGACGGCCTTGAGCCAGTTCGCGATCTGCCTCGCCAGCTCCTGCACTTCCTTCGGTGCAGTCTCGTTGTGCTTCAGGTAGCACTGCTTCACCAGCCACGTCCTGCGGTCGATCTCGATGTCGCAGAAACTCTCGTAGCCCTTGCCGTTCGGCTTCTTCAGCATCACGATCAGACGGTCGCCATCCACGATCCCGCGCCCGTATATGCCGCACCCCACGCAGTTCGCCATCTTCTTCCCCTCGGCCAGCAGCTCGTCCTGCGACTTTGCCAGCACGATTGCGTAGCCGCAATCCTTGAGTATCTTCGTGCGCTCGACCGACTCCTGGAACGCGGCGATCTCTGCCGCACGGAGCTTCATCGTCTTGGCGAGCGCACGCCGTGCCTTCGCCTTCGCGTTCTTCTTCAGCCGCGCAAGATCGGCCTCCAACCGTTCCAGCCGTTCCATGAACGCCTTGCGTCCGCCGCGCGTCGGAGGATAGAGCGTGCCCTCGTTGCGCAGGTCGAGCCCGGCGTCGTGGGCGTATTCGAGGTACCGCGAGTATTCGTCAATCCCGATATGCCACTTCCTGAGAGCCTTGCGGAGCCGGTCGTAGTCGATCCGCCACGGGCCGCCGCCGATGAACCTGCGCACCTCCTCGACGAAACGCCGACGGGCATTGGCCGCCCGGACCGTCACACCATGCCGTGCCGCATAGATGATGTCAACGATTGAGTCGCTGGAGCCGCTTGCCCGCGCCACCTCCGCGCGGTGCGCCATGCACCAGTCGCGGACTCTCCGGTCCTTCAGCGCCTTGATGCCAGCCGGGCAGATGAGCGCGAACATGCCGGCCTTGGCGAGCAGTTCGACCTTCGGCTCCTGGTTGTACATCATCAGCCAGTCCACAAGCCCGGCACGGTTCGGCGTCGAGTCCGAGTACTGGCACCACTCGTACTTCGTGCCTTTCAGCGCATCCGGGTTTATCGTCTCGTGCCACGGGAAGGTCAGGCCCTGGTTGAACCTCCACTTGCCACCGTCACACCAGTGCGTCCACACGACCTTGCCGGCGAGGTCCCCCGCGCGCCGCTTGGTCCGCTTCCCCGCCCAGTCTTCCTTCTCCCACTCTACGATCCATCCGCCGAGGCCGTGGAAGTCGATGTCGCGCAGTTCGAGGCGCCCGGTCTTGATGTGCCAGCGCCCGACGTCCTTCACGACCGGCTGATACGCGCCGTTCAAGCGCACGGCGACATGCACAACCGTCACGTCCGGACGAACATTCCAGCGCACGCGGTCAGCCACGATGTAGTTGTAGCGCAGAGTCTTCCGGGCAGGTTTTTCCTTGTCCTTGAACACCACGCTCCCGTGGCAAAGGCCCCATGTCTCGGTGAGGTGCGGCGCGTGGGCGCCGGTGATGCTTCCGAACCGGCGGCCGTCGAAGTCGAGGCCCGCACGACGTTTCAGGTCGAACGCCACGATCTCCTGCATCTGTTTCCGCGTCAGGCTCATTCCGCCACCTCCCTCTCGTCCACAGCTGCGGCATACCAGTCGGCGGAGTGCGTGGCGACGATGCAGGACGGGAATGCTTCCATCGCCGCCCGGAACTCCGCCTCGGTGTACTCCTTGCCGACTCCCCACGGCCCCATGTGGAACATGATAGCCGCGACTTCCTCACGCATCAGCAGAATCCCAAGTGACGCCGCAATCGCGATGGAGCAAGCGCCGTGCCCGTGAAACTCCGGCTGGACATACTCGAACGTCTGCACCTCGCCCGGTTCCTTCTTGGGAACCGCACGATAGCACCTGCACTTCACGAGGTCGTGCAACATGCCCACGATGTACGGCGATTCGACGCGCGGCCATTCTACGTGCCACGCGACGGTCAGCTCGACCAGCCGCTGCGTAACGTTCACGGAATGTACCAGCAGACCTCCGCGCTCGGCAAGATGGTGCCCCTTGCTCGCGGGTGCGTCAAAGTACCCGATTTCCCTCAGCCCATGGCCGACCATCATGTCACAACCGCCGGGAAATGCCGATTCCAGGAAAGACCCGGCCAGCCGCTCATAATCGCACCTCGATGTTTCGGTAGTCATTCCGCCACCCCGCTTTCCTGTTCCGGTGACGATTCAGCATCCGCCGATTCCGTCGGCGTTTCCAGCAGGTCGAAGAAGAAGCCCTGGTGCTGCTTAGGTGCGGGCTTCTTCTTTGCCGCCGCCTTCTTCGCGCGCTCCTTCTCCTTCTTGATCTCCGAAGGAGTCTCCGCCGGCTTCTTTGCCTTCTTCGCCTTTTCGACCTTAGCCGACGCCCGAGGCGTGTGCGAGACCTTCCCGGTCGGCCCGTCCCAGTCCACCGGCACGTCCTCGAAGTAGTGCATCGCGATCGCGTAGATAGCGCTCGGGTCGATGTGGCCGTTATGCCCATTGAGCGCCTGACGAGCAACGGCCTCGATGAACTTCCAGCAGCTCTTGGCGTCCTTGCCTTCTGCCTTGCACCGAGCCTTGAGCTCGTCCGTCGCGTTCTTCGCGAAGTATGCGGCAACCGCCTTGACGGGATCCGTCGGGTCGAGGTCCTTGACGTCCTTGATGAAGCACTGTACGGCCTCGCCCACCCAGTCGCGCTTCTCCGCCGGCGCAGTCTTCTCTTTCATTTCCTCGGCCATGGCTCAGTCCCTCCTCATCGGCATGATAACGGCCAGCCACGGGATCACGCTCTTGATGACGAGCGGCTGTGGCTTGCTCGGCTCGCTGGGCGTGTACTCGATCGTGACGGCGTCCGTGTCCAGACACCCGAGCGCATTCTTGAAGAGCTTGAAGTCAACGTCGAACTTCCCGGCCTCGCCGCCATACTGCTGCGCCTGGATTGACGATTTATAACTTGCCAGTTCGCAGACGGCCGCGAACTCGACAGACCTCCCGGAGAACGTAACGGAAATGCCGCTGGATTCAGGAGCGGAGAGCGCCGCGCGGCCCACCTCGTCGAGGAACGCAATCCGGTCAACCGTGACCGTGCTGGGAGGTTCGGCCGGAACGACCCGCCGCCAGTTCGGATAAACCTCGTCGATCGTGCGCGACGTCACGCTCCAGTCTTCGCACGTCACGCGGATCGCGCGACCGTCGAACGCCAGGCGGGCGTCGCCATCGTCGCCGAGCAGCGACAGAAGAACGCCGACGAGCTTTTCAGGTAGCGACACATTCGCCTTCGCGTCCGTACCAAGGTCATGCTCACACATGCCAAGGCACCGCCCGTCCGTGGCCACCATCGTCAGCTTGCCGCCATCAAGTTCTGCGTTGACGGCTTTCAACTTCTTCCGCGTGTCGTCCTTCGCCATCGCCCAGGACGTCTTCCGCAGCATTTCGCGGAGCGTCACGGCCGGCAGGAACACGGCGGTTTCCTTTTCGCCCGGCCCCACGAACGCCGGCCAGTCGCCCACGCCGGTGGCGGCCAGCGTGAACTTCGACTCGCCGGACGCCATCTCGACCTTCGACTCGCCTTTCGTGCGAATCTCGCAAACGCCCGTCGGCATCGCGTTCGCGAACCGCACGAACTGCCATCCGCCGACGAGCGCGACGCCCGATTCATCGACGTCTGCCTTGACGCGACGCTCGATCTGGATGTCGCCGTCACACGCCGTGAACGTGACATGTCCGTCCGCAGCCTCGATTCTCACGAACCGCCACGGACTCAGCTTGTCCTTTGGAAGAGAACCGGAGATCGACTTGACGGACGCCGCCAGCGCTCCATGTGTCATTTTGATGTGCATTGTTGTTTCTCCTTTTTGTGACCCGCCCACCGTGCGTGGCGAGCGGAAACGGCATTCAGGCAGCGCGCGAAGCACGCCGCGTCCAGGCAGCGCCCAAGGCCCTCGGGCACGCCTCCGAACAGATCGGCCTGCGCGCCCGTGCGCTTCAGGCACGCCCGGCAGGACGACGTGGGGAACGGATTCCGGTCGAGGTCACGGCCGTGCCTCATCATGATCGGCGCCACGTCACGGCTTGTGACCGTTCGGCCGAAGAGCCGGAAAGCGAGCCCGCGCAAATCAGGCAGCGCCGCGCCTTGGACTTCCGCCGGCCATCCCGCGATCTCGCGCAGGGCCGCGTGCGTGATTCGCCCGTCGCCCTCAAACATTTCAGCGACGTCCGCGTCGAGAGTCCGGAGAGACAGCAAACGGCTCACCGTCCATTGGCGAATCTTCATTTTTATCCCGATCCGCTCCTCCGAGAGACCTCTCCCGGCCATCCGCGCCGCGCGCCTATACTGTGCAACCGCGTTCATCCCTACGCCCTTTCCCCCTTCCCGTAACGCGCCGTAAGGCGCGAACCGCGCGCAAATCCACCAGACGGCACAGCCTGGACACCAGCGCCGGCGCCGGATCCGGCCGAGCCGGGAGCCACGGACGACGCCACAACAGACTCCGCGCGTGCATAACCGGACCCCGTTTCGCCGTTGCACTCGCAAATACCTGCATCTTTTTGTGGGTAGGTATCCCGGCGATTTTCCGAGGAAGAACCTAACCCAAGGGGGACCCAGTGGGCGTCACGATCGACGAGGAATGCCCTCAATTCATCCCCGTGATGACGTATTGACATGGCGAGATCTGGCGCAAGCTCCCCAACCTCGCGCGGAGACAACCTGCCGGCCATCCCCCCGCTATTCCAGTACACGATGAACTCGATGTGGAACCGGCCATTGCCGACATGGCAGACGCAACCGGCGAAATACCGGTCGTCGCCCATCGGCCGGGACTTCACGACTTCACGATACAACGACTCACCAATCATAGGTCAAACCCCCATTCTTCCATATCCTTCTCTATCCCTTCTTCTTCTTCTTCAAGGGGAGGCGTAACATCCGCGCGCGCGCGTGCAGGTGCCTCATGGTGGGTTAGTGGGTTTTCAGCGGCGTTTTCCGTAAACCCGTGCGCGCTCCCGCGCCCTAGACTTTCCGCATATCCGCCCTTGGAATCCACTAATCCACCAACAGCAGACCCCAGCGCGGTGAATCCATGGAATCCGTAAACGGATCGCCCGGAACTGATACGCGGCGTGTCTGTGTTGAAAATGATTGAAAACTGGCGCAAATACTTGTTTAACGCCTTGCCAACCCTGCGCGACGAGAAAATCTGCTTCGTCTTCTCGTCGGCATCGTCGCCCTGCCGCGCGATAATCTTCTCCGAGAGTTCGCCAGATGTGCCGCTCCATGTCCACTCGTTTTCACGCAGCACCTCAAGAATCTCCTTCGTAATCGCGTCGTTCCGCAATGGCAGAAGCGCCTTGTCGGCTTCGGCCGAACTCAAAGCTGCGACAACACCCTGCTCGTCGCCGATCGCACGGCCTACCTTCACGGAGAACACGCCGTAGTCTGGATGTCGCCGGTTTACACGCTCGTCAACCGGCTGGTCGTCGGCCAGCACCTTCGAGAGCGTGCGGACGAACCAGGTCAGGTACTGGTCCCTGTTCTTCGCGATCTCGCGCGAGAGCTCGACGTCTTGGCTCGTCGAACGATTGAGGGAAAGCGGAATGGTGATCAACCGGTCGGCCAGACCGCCGTTGCCCTCGGTCGAGAAAATCGGGTTGTTCGACGTGAGTATGATCGAGGCGTTCGCGCGCAGAATCGAGACGCCGAACGTGGTGTAGAGCGTGCGGCGCTTCGTCTGCCCGTCCGTGGCCGCAGTCTGCAAGGTGTCGGACGCCCACTTGACCTTGGTGTCGAAGTTGTCAAACACTTCCAGCTTGCCGTCGTTCACGGTCGCCCAGAAGGCGTCGAGCCCCTTGTCGCCGTCCTCGATCTGCTGCACGGACAGGTCGAGCGCGCCGTCCTGCCTCATGCCTAAGATTTCCTTGATGCCCTTGGCCATGCGCGTCTTGCCGGAACCGGCGCCGCCAGTGATAAGCATGGGAGGCTTGGTCGCATGGCTGGCGAAGAGGTTCAGCACCCAAAGACGCACGTTCATCAGGCCGTGCGCGTCCGCGAAACTCGCGCCCTGGAACAGAGCGGCCGTGGCGAACGGATCCACGCCGGCGCCGTCCTGAAGACTCCAGGGCGCGAGAGTCTTGCCACGGAGGAACACGACGCCGTCCGTGCCGTTCTGGACCATCTTCGCGCCGGTTGCGTCTATCCGGCACATCTCCGTGTCACCGGACGAAATGTAGATCACCTGCCCGCGCCGGTCCCAGGAATTGGACGGCGTGACGCCCTGCGAGTACTCCTTGCTGACCGCGATCTGCTTCACCAAGCCAAGAATCTTGGCCATGTCGCCCTTCTTCGGGTCAACATCCTCCAGACGGGCCGCCGAGCCGACGAAGGCGAAGAACTCGTCGGACATCACGCGCATGAGCTTGCAGCTGCTCTTGTCGCGGTCGAGAAACATGCAGGTCGCGAAGTCCCGGTAGTCGTTGTGCCAGAAAAACGAGCCGCGCATGAGCAGCCACATCGCCGCACACCACGACTTGATGCGAACCGGCACGCCCTTCGGCACCTCGTTGTTCGGACAAACCCTCGCCACGCATGTCATCGCGTGCGTGAACATTTCCTCCGGAGTCCAGCCGTATTCAAATTCCAGCAACGTGCGACGTCCTCCGCCGATGTCGAAATCCACCTTGTATTTTAACGGATCCTCACCGGGGGCGCGGGGGACCGGGCGCCCGAAGCGCGCCCCTGCGCGCGCCGCGCGTTCGGTATCTGATAAGGCATCGCCATCGCCGTTTTTTTCGGCGATGGCAACATCCGTGTCCGCCGCGCCGTGCGAACGCTTCTCCCGCTCCTGGTCTTTCGCCGCAGCATCGATCGCCGCACCGTCGAACTCCCATTCCGCCGGCCATGGTGCCGCAGATTTCACCGCCTCGATGAACGCGGCCCGCGCCGATTCCTCCGGCAAACCGCGCGCCTTCCGCGCCTCCAGCCAGTCCGTGAAGTCCTTGACGTGCGGCTGTCCCTCGACCTGCGGCATCACCATTAGGCGAATCTCGCCCTTGTAGCCGACGGCGCGCAACTGACGGCGAACGTCAACCGCGTGCTTCTGGCCGCGCCAGTGCTCGATCTGCGTGGTGACGATCTCGCCCTTGACCTTCTTCTCGACCGTCTTGAACTGCGGGTCGTTGTCCGCAATGATAAGGATGTTCTTGACGCCGTCGAACCACTTGCCCCAGTCCTTCGGGAACTTGAAGCCCCATTTGAGCGCACCGGCAACGTTGCAGGTCGCAACGCATCTACACACGCGCTCGACATTGTCCGCGTCCTTCTCGCCCTCGACGATGATGACGCTCTTCCCCTTCCGGGCAGCCTCCACAATCTGCGGCAGGTGGTACGGCACGCGCTCGATGTTGCTCTTGGAGAGACCGAAGCCCCAGCCGAACTTGGCCTTCGGATCCGGAACCTTGATGATGAACGTCTTCTTGCCGTCGTCCTTCATGTACCTGGACGACTTGTACAGCACCTTCCCGGCCTCGTCCGTGTAGACGTAATCGCACACCCACTTCCCCCAGCGGCCCTTGATCGTCCGGGAAGGACGCTCGTTCGCCGGCATGAGATCGGACATCTTGAGCCCCATCGACTGCACGACGTCCTCGGCAGAGCAACCGGCGTGGCAATGGACGAGAATCCGTCCGTCCTCGCCGCGCGAGATACTCAGCGACGGATTATCGTCGCCATGGGCCGGACACCTCGCCACCCATCCGCCGCCGCCAGCCTGGACGCCTTCAAGCTTCGCTATGAAATCATCGATTGACATCAAGCATCCTTCTTCTCGTCGTCCTTCTTCTTGTCGTCCTTCTTGACGTCGCTCAGCGTGTCAACCTTCTCCAGCAGATCGTCAACACGGTAGACCACAGTGGAGTTCGGCTTGGACGTATCCAGCTTCTTAGCTCGGACCTCGTGATTGTCAACCCACTCCTGGATGACGTTGCGCGGCATCCCGCAGATCGCGCTCACGACCGCCAGCGGCGCCCAGACCGGACGCACGGAGACGCGCGTATCGACCTCCACAAGCGCAACACGCTCACCTTCCATCGTCGGCCTCCCTGGGCCCATCCACGGGCCTCTCGCGCCTTATCTCCGCCTGCCGCGCGTATGAGAGCGCAGCAATCCGCACGGCCGTGCCGGTCCGCGCACCAGGCACGGCGGCCTCGATGGACGCCATCTCCTCGTCCTCAAACCTGACGTTGTACTGCTTTTTCATTCGGTCTCCAAAGAGGGGCTGTAACGGGCCCCACCCGCCGCGTCGGGGATAACGACAAACCAGACGCGGGATCCGGCTGCCGGAAATCATGTCTACCTCCACGCAAGCACCATCACGCCGATGACGACACACCAGGCGAGCGCCCAAACAAGGAGCCCGCCGAACGCCGCAGCGGCGAACAACGCCACCGTCACAAGCAGCCCCAAAACAAGATCACATGCTTTCATGCTCATTCTCCTTCTCCTTCACTTGCTGTTGTCCGCTTGCTGTTTCACCGCGCCATGTCCTTCTTCCTGGCACTGGCAACTTGCGGCATGGACGATGGCGACTCCACCACCACGGGCAATCACGTAGTCGTGCCCTTGCAGGCTGGCAATCCTCACATACCCGTCAAGGCCGAGCGTCACCTTTTCGCCCTCGGCAACGTCGCACCCCGTGCACAATACGAACGCCGTAACCAATACGGCCGCGATTGCTACGTACCATTTCACCATTCGACTCATCTTGTCTAACTCGTCCATGTCGCTTCTCCTCCTCGTTTGATTCCCCTCGCGCCCCGCGAGGGGAAATGCTATAATGTCGGCCTCGCAGAACTCCACAAAGGATCGAACCAATGCCAGACATTCCCTCGATAGCAGCCGGCACGGCAGGCGCGGCAACAACTTTCAAGCTTCTCTTTGAGGCGGTCAAAGCGGCGCTTGGCCTCGCTAAGAGCGCCGATGTCAACAACGCCATCCTCGAGATCCAGCAGAAGCTTCTCGAACACCAGACGGCGTATTTCGATCTCGTCGAGAAGCATCAGGCCGTGACGGTGGAACGCGACGCGCTCAAACAGGAACTTCTCCAGATCAAGCAGCTTCAGGCGAACTTCGAGCGCTACGAGCTGAAGACGCTTGCTCCTGGTTTTTCCGCCTATGTGCTGAAGGAGTCGGCCGCAGGCGGCGAGCCACCTCATTGGCTGTGCCCACATTGCAAGGAAAGCGGAATGGTAGGCATGATTCAGCTTTCGGCCAATGACTCCTTTGAGGCTCAGTTCTTCCCCGGAGAGAAGAACACCGCGCACCTCGTCTGCGGAAACTGCCGCGCCGCGTTCACCATGCCCCGCGCCGCATTTGACGCGCTCTGGGATAAATTCGCCTGATTCCATCGCTTCTCCTCCTCGTTTATCAAGTCCCCCCGCGCGGATCCAGGGGACGCTAGACCGCGCGGGGGAAATGCTTCACTCCACGACCGGCTCCAGGTCGCCACCGATCACTTCCCACTTCCGGCCACACACCTCGAAGAGCATGTAGTTCCAATCCGTGGCGTTGTACAACGGCTTGCGGTTCGTCGTGCCTTCCGTCCGCATGGTGCAACCGCCAGACACGAACACATGCAGCGGCAGCGAATCCAGCGGCTTGACCTTCGCGGCATCGAATCCGAAATGGTCGGCCGCATACTTGATCACGTCTGCCGGCGACATCTCCTTCGTGTCATGTTCCTTGCGAAGTCGCACGTAGTCCTGATACGGCATGTTTGAATCACACCGGAACAGGTTCCCGTTGTTGAACACTTCAATCTTCTCTTTCATTTTCGTTATCCTTTCGGTTGTCGTTTTGTTTTTGTTTTGTTGGTGCCGGTCTCTCCCGGCTGTCACCGCTATGCAAGGTTTACATCCTGTCGGTCTGGGATGGTGGTGGGGCTTCTCTTGTGGCGTCCTACGGCCTTTGTGGTACGTTTCCGGTGAGGGCTCCCCTCTCGGGGAAATCGGTATTCATCAGTGTCTAAACACCTCTCGAGCAAGAAAATAGCATGGAGTGTTTAGACACCTTTCGGCCGGAAGAAATTGCAGCGATGTACCGCAATACTTCCACCTGGGACACGCCGCGAGCCTTGGCAATTTTCGCAAGTGTCTCGCGGGCCTTCTCCGACAGATCATTGATCCTCATTTCGTCCTCCGCTTTGCCTTAATAGACAGCCTGACCGTTTCCAGCACCAGCTCGTATGCCTCGCGACGCTCAGCGACCACATCGCCGTTCGCGTCGATAATCCCAACGCTCTGAGCCCTGCGGCGTATTCCGTCCATGAGCAGGTCGGTGATTGACAAGCCCGTGACGTCGCACGTCATGATTACAAGGGCTTTGAACTCTGGCGTTACATACGCACCAAGAAGCGTTTTGCCATCCTTGTGCTTTCCTTGTCTGTTTCTCATAGTCGTTTTTCCTTTCGTCGTTTTTCGCCCCCCTTTTCCGGGGAAGCGCGCATAGTGTATCACAAAGTGTTTAGACACTGCAAGAGCAAAATACAAAAAAATATCACGCGCTATTTTATCCCGTCCACGCATGTGGTATAATAAGCCCCATGAAAAACGACTCATGCCTTGTGAGATTGGCGAAACTCGCCCTCATCATCGTAGCCCCCGCCCTTCTGGGCACGGGCTACGGGATCCACAACACGCCCATGATCTACGCGGGGTGGATCCTCGTCGGCGTGTTGCTCGTGGTCGTGCCCAGGAAGTCGATCACATCGCCGAAATCCCTCAGCATCGCGAAGCTCGCCGACCTCGCCCGCGCCGGCAACCTCAATGCCGACAAGTCCACCCGCGCATTCTGCCGCGCCATTCTCTCGCGCCTTGAAAATGTCATCCCAGACGACGACGACACGGAACTCTTCGACCTTCAATCAGATCTTGAAGACATCATCCGATCAAAACCCGGCAAGAAACTAGAACAAGTCTAATGAAAACTATAAATCACCTATCAATCACCTTCGCCCTCGTCTGCATGATTGCCACCGCGACTCGCGCGGAATGGAGATACCACAAGACGATCGACCCGCTTGACGATAGCGAAATCCATCTTTTGGGTTGCCTGCCAACAAACAAAACGGACCGGCTTGAACTCTCAAAACCGACCATGCTCGCGATCAGAATACAGAACGGCGAGACCATCTTCGGAATAGTAGCCATGCCGAACACCATAACGGAGAAGACGTTTCCCATCGTGATACGGTTCGATCGAAAGAAGGCGCGCAAAATACAATGCAAGATTTCAAAGGACCACGAGCTGCTGTTCCCGCCGAATCAAAAGGAATTCCTCGAAGAGATTCTATCATGCAACGGCCTCATCGTTTCGCTTGATACCGCGTTTGGAAGCCGTATCGATTTCTTTGATCTGCGTGGCCTGGATAGACTGATTAGGAAACACAACCTCAACCTGTTCCCGCAAACCACGCAATCTCCGGAGCCGGTCGAACGGCCTGAAACGCGCGAACCGACACCGGCAGCCGAACCGCAGATGCCAAATCCTAAGCTCGTGGCCAATGCGACAACCTCAATGCACGACATCATCCAGGCGTTGAATTACGCCCGGACGCACGACGGCCCGATGCCGACCATGAAAAAAGAGCACACGCTGACAAAGCCGCTTCTGAAACTGAAGAACGCCATCGAGAAACGGGAACATGCCGCCGCCAGTTTTGAAACGATTGAAACGCGCTACAACAATATGAAGCCCGGCAACATCTCACGTCCATCACGGGCGAAGTTAGAACGCGCCAGGGAAACCCTCGCAACAGCCGAAAAAGAACTCGCATCATCCGTCGCAGAGGTCCGCAAGCAGTCACTCAAAATCCTGCAAACAACCGATTGGCCAACCCCCGAACTTTCCGCAGCGGCAAAAGCGGCCGCCAACTACATTCCCAGGCGCTAAAAAGTTGTGCGTGGTTTGTGCGTGGTTTCCCCATTTGCATATAGCGCATATAGCATAAAATCCCAATAAAACGCGCAATTAAAACCCCCGCACGGATTTCGAGTCTCCCCTGTCCCACCATGCGACGAAAGCGGGGAAAAGCCAATAAATACAAGGGTTTAGTGATAAAAACTTTTTTCAGAATCTGTGCGTGGTTTGTGCGTGGTTTTGGTATAATATGCGCCGTGCGCATATAGTGTATATAGCGAAAAGGAGAAACAGATGAGAGTCTACAAACACGGGAAAACGTGGTGGCTTGACTACTACGTGAACGGGAAAAACATCCGAAAATCAACCCATCTCACCGACCGAGCTGCGGCCGAGGCCGTATTGGCGACCATAAAGATCGCAAAATCCAAGCAGGCGACCTCGGACGCTGTCTCCGCCATGCTCGAAACGATCTACCACAACAAGCGCGAGCGTTCCGGCCTGCCGATCAACGCGGCATGGGCCACCTACACCCAGACGGCGAACGCCGCCGGCATCGGCAACGTCGCCGCCGACACCCTGCGCAAGCGCAAGATGCACGTCCAGGGCCTCGTCGACTGGCTGCACAAAGAACGCCCACTCGCGCAGATGGTCCAGGACGTGGACGGACTCGCCGCCGCCGCCTACGCCGCGCACCTCACCGCGCTCGGCCTCGCGCCCAAAACCCGCCAGATTACGATCTCCGACCTCGCGACCGTCTGGAAAACTCTCGAAATCGCCGTTCCGGAACTCCGCAACCCGTGGCCGGCACTCCGCCCCCGCAAGGTCGAGTCAAAGCGCCACCAGACCTTCACGCCCGAACAAGAGTCGCAGGTCCTGGAAGCAGCGCGCAACAAGGGCGACGGCTGGCCGCTCATCTGTCTCATATCCCGCCACACCGGCCTGCGCTACGGCGACGTGGTGACGCTCAAGTGGGCCGACATCAACCTCGCCAAGGGCGTGATCGACATAAAGCCGCGAAAGACGGCCCGCCACGGCATCCGCGTCACAATCCCAATAGAGACGCGCACGCTTGCGCCAGAGCTCGCCAGCGCCCGGAAATCGGCACATGGCAAGGGATACGTGTTTCCGCGCCACGCCCGCGCATACCTCTCTACTGGCATGGGGCCCAAAGGCTCGCGTTTCTCGGACATTCTCGATGCAGTAGATCTGAAACAGTCCGACGGCTACACCTTCCATTCCTGGCGCCACACGTTCCGCACGCGCCTCGCAGAAGCCGGCGTCTCGACGGAAACGGCCATGCGCCTCTGCGGACATACGGACGAGCGCACATCTGCCGTCTACGATCACGCGGACCACCTCGCGGAACTGTCCGCCGCGATCGAGGCCGCCGCCGGGAAATGAAAAGCCCCGGAAGGTTAGGGCCAACCGGGGAGGCGCATCTTATCACAAACGCGCACGTCGAACGGAGTCAAAGCCGAACGACGCGCGCATTATACCAGATTACCGGCCGCCGCGCAAGCGGCGAACGGCCTCGGCAAGCGTCCCGCCCTGGGCACGCAGCCATTCAGCATCAGACGCGTAGACACGCACCTGCACGGTGGGCTCGCGCTCGACGTTCGCCCAGCGGGCCTTCGCGCCCGCCCTGCCGGCGGCCGAGCGGACGCGGGAAAGTTTAGCGTTTTTCTTCTTCATAAAGCGCCGCCGTGTAGCCGTCAGATACCAAGTACCCGATTCGCTGCCGGAATTCTGCCATCGCCGAGTCCTTCGTCTCATGGTGATGAATGCCACAATTCCCGCCGAGCGAGACGCTGTATCCACCACCCGCAGACACGCAGACACTCACATAGATCAACGATCCGCCCTTCACCAATTTGACAACCTTCTCTTTCATTTCTCGCTCCTTTCTTCATGCGACGAGGATACGATCGGCCGAGAGAGTCGGCGCCATCGAATACGCGCCCCACGGCTTCACGGCTTCCGATCCCCAGACCGCGGAAAGGCCCTTGCTAATGCGCAGCGTCTTCACGCCATACCCGCGCACGTCCATCGTCACGGTCGCAGCCGTGCGCCGTATCACCTTGCCCGTGATGACGCAGTCGTTGTCGCAGATGCTGCGCGTGTAGTAGGTTTTACCAACCTCGAATTTTGCTTTTACGTTCATTTTTTGACTCCGTTCTTTTTTAGGTTTTTTTCGTTCGCCCTCACAAGACCCTAATCTCGTGAAGACGCGGATAGTATACACTATTTGCTTTCCGTTGACAAGTAGCAAAATGAAAAAAGTTTAAAATTTTTCCGGGCGCAAAAAAGCCCCGGCCGGGGAGAACAGCACCCAGCCGGGGCGACCATGCTTTCGGCCTTCTTGGGCGCATGGTGAAGCACCTCAATAGGGGGTCCGTTTCGCCCCTGGGCCTTCGCGCGAGGTGGCGCGCGAAATCGAGTTAGAGCGCGCAGGCGCCGTCCGTGCACGTGGTACAGTTGCCGGCGGCGTCGCACTGGATGGTCGTCGTGCCGTCCGTGACGGTGAGCTTCTCGCCGTCGCTCGTGACCGTGCTCTTCGCAGCGTCGCCGCCGCGCGCCTTGAAGTAGTTCACGATCTTCGAGACGACCGCGCCGGTCACGTCCACGCCGCCGGCCGTCGCGATCGTCGCGTAGGCTTTCGCCACGGCGAGCGCCAGGTTCGTGCTGCCGTCGAAGATCGTGCGCGTGAGGACGACGGCGTTCGTCGACAGGTCGCGGTCGTAGGCGTTGAGCGACACGCGGAACGCGCCATTGGTGGACGCCTCCGCGAGAAACCCGTTCAGCGATTCGCGCGCCCACAGCGGCGAACGAACCTCAACGGAGAACCCGCCGCCGAGAAGGATGTAGTCGACGGTGGCGAGCTGTTGCACGCCGTTGACCTCCACGACCTTCTGGATCGGCACCGCCGTTTCCGGACGCTTCTCCCACTTCGCGGCCGTCTGGCAGCCGGCGAACACGAGGCACACGCAGCCGCCCAGGGCGAGCGCCGCGAGCACGCAGATTGATTTCATCAGTTTCTTCATAGTCTTCTCCTTGTTGACTAGTTGTTGATTAGTTGTTGATACTGTTGATATAACCACGCGGGCGGATCCAACCAAAACTAGAAAATGGCCTTTCAAAGACCGCCCGCGTTCCGGCCACCCGGCCGAAATCATTCGAGCCTCCGGACTCCGGATCCTCCGGAAATTGAATCGATGTACGCGTCGCGCCACGCCGACCAGCCGTATTCGCGGCACATGTCCGCCATGACGCGCGCGCGGTGACGCCACAGATAACGGAGAGGGTTGAACCAGCGGTACTCCGCGTCCGCGCAGATGATGCCGTTACGCTCCAGCTCGTCGTTCGCCGCGCGGAATTTCGCGTCGCTGCCGTCGTTGTCGTATGCGAAGCGGCAGTCGTGTCCGTCCGCCGCAGGGCGGAGGAGCCACAGCCACTTGTCGAGCGTGTCCCGCGCCTTCTGCGACCAGCGGTCGGGGCCGATGCCGTTGCACGCGGCGGCGACCTTGCCGGGGCCGAGACTGGCGAGGAACTCCGCGCCGGAAAGCCCGAGATCCTTTGCGCGGGCGATTGCCTGTATTGCCTCCTGGTGGGTCATTGCGCACCTCCGCCGAAAATCCGCATCACCTTGTCAATGTTAGACAGGGCCGCGCCCCCTCCCGTGCCGAGCGCAAGCGCAATGGATATGACTTTCCACGACAACTTCTTGACGCGCTCCGCCGTCTTGCGCTGGCAGTCCATAAGCGCAAGGAGAATGTGCGACTGCGCGAGGGCGCGGTCTTCCGGCGTCTTCGCGTCTTTCAGTTCTCGCTCAAGCGCGGTCTGCATTTCAAGCGTCATTTCCTAGTTCCTCCTAAAATCTCTGTCGCGTTTTCGCCCATTCGTTGCCTCCTTGCGGCGTATCTGGCACAACCGAACATCCATCCGAAAAAGAGAGATGCCAGTCGCCGACAAAATCGTAGACCTTGCCGCCGTCTGTTGTTCCGTCCCAATAGTGAACAAGACTTTGGCGGGTTGGGACGCCTGCGATTGTCATGTCTTCCGCGATTTTAGAATCACTAAGCAGTTCATTGTAAATGCGCGGATGGTAAACTCGCACTTCGCAGTCTAGGGTGCCGCCGTTGCCTCTGCCACAAATGGAAAAGATATTTGTAGGAGGATTAATTGAACTTGTGCTACTTGACGAGTTTGACGCGCGCGTCTGGACTGTGCCATCAACGAAGACGGCGTTATTATTGGGCGACGTTCCGCTTTTTATCCTATATGCCAAATGATGCCAACCAGTATTCGGAAGACGAACTCCTTGAATCAGATCAAATGTCCACCAGTATTTAGCTTCAACCAGCGCCGCCTTGCTTGTCCGTGTGTTTCCTCCTACAACATAGCCAAAGCCAAACCCGCACCCATTATTGTTGTCGCCATACTTAAATACGTCTCTTGACGTCATGATGTCGGCGTCGGTGAAAGTCGCTTTATACCAGCAAGTGAAAGTCTGGTTCATAGGGAGCGACCCGAGCGAATTTACAAAAAAACCCTGCTGAGACGTCCCTGATTTCGAGAGCGACAGTTGCGGGGATTTGTTTCCCGTCAAGAACGCGCCTCTTGCCGCGAGCATCATACCGCGCCCTCCGTGGGGATTTGCGCGAGAAATGCATCAATATCCGCGCGGGTCTTGCCCAGCGCGGACGCCGCGCCGTCAAGGATTTCGCTCCAGCGCTCGGCGGTGGGGTAGCCTTCCTCGATGTAGTCGCAGTCGGTCAACGCCTCCCACGCGGTGTAGCCCGTGGCGATTTCGACGGCGGAGAGGTAAGCGCGCGCGGAGGCGAGCATTCCCGCTTGTGCCAGCGCGGTCTTGATTGAGAGGCGGCTCCACCTGCGCGGCGGGGGCAGCGGATCTTGCACGAGCGCGTAGGCGCGGCGGAACGCGCCCTCCGAGAACTCGTAGGAGCGGAACTCGTAATGATAGCCGCTCGGCGCGTCGCTCGGCGCGGCGTTGGCGAGGACGGGCCAGCACGGAGGATTGTGCGCGGCGTAGTCCTCGACGGTGGGGTGGAGCTTGAGCCGCCCGCCCACCATGATGTAGGCGGGCGCGTACACGGGCAGGCCGTCCGCGCCTACCGCGCTCGCGAAGTTGCGGTTGAGTTCAGGGGTTGCCATCAGTTGCCTCCTTGAGTGGTGGTGACGAAATCGCCAAGCGTGACGCGGGCGACGTTGATGACGGGAAGCGAGCCGGTTGCCGTGTACGGCGTCTCGGTGAAATAGAGCCGCACGCGCTCGCCCGCGCCGATCGTCATCATCTCGCTTACGCTGTCATCCTCCAACGGCACGAAAGCGTAGTCGACGCCCAACGCCGTGAACTCCAGCGCGAGGTCGCTCGCGTTCGCGGAGTTGTCAACGTCAAGCAGGAAGTCGCGGCAGTAGCGCACGCCGTCCACAGTCACCGCCGCTGGCAGCTCGATGTCGATGCTCGTCTCGTCCGTTGCCGCGATGAGGTTCACCGTGCGGTCGGCAACTGTTTGGACGAGCGGTTTGCCCGCATTCGCCGCCGCAATGCCGTTGAATTGCAAGTCAATGCCCGGCTGCGAGCCGCCGTAATCCCCGGCGCTGTTAAAATACGCAAAGTCAAATCCATTATACGAGACGTATGCACTGCCATCCGGTTGGACATCCCATGTAATGTCGCCTGAGTCGCCTGCCGTAATCGTCACAGACGTGGACGTACTCGTGTCCAGATAGGTTATCGGGAACGCCGACGCCGCAAACTGATACTTGAAGCCAGCATCCGCGATGCGGTATCGGAGGTCGGCGGCGTTGGCCTTGCCGGGGATTTCGGACAAGGCGGTTTGCACCGCCTGCGCTAGATCGGACGCGGGGATGCCGCCGGAGGGCTTCTCGTACTTCCCCACGAGCTGCGCGACAACCCAATCGTAGATCGCGGTGAACCCCGTCGGCAACGCCTCCAGCGCGCCCCAGATCGCGCCCCAGATGCCGCTCGACTTCACGGGATTCGCGGACGTTCTCGTGACGGTATTATCCACGGTTCCGCCGCCGCCGGAGATCGTGATCCACGCGACGCCGTTCCAGATCTTGAGCACCGAGCCGTCGAGATAGGCGTTGTATTTCGTCGGCGCGCTCGGCGCGGCGTCGAACATCCGGAGCGGCCAGAACGTCTGGCCAGGCGCAGGCGCCGGCGCGTCCGCGTCGGCGGTCAGCACCTCGAGGTCTCCAACGCCCACGCACCAGGTGCGCGACGTCTCGCCGTCCGCGCCGGTGCCCGTGGCCCAAACGGACACGCCGCCCGTGACGCTGCCCACCGTCGCGAAGTGCGCCGCCGGCACGTCCACCACCCACACGCCGCCGATCGCGCGCGCGGCGTAGTCCGCCGTGGCGCCGTCCACGTTCTCGACGCGCAGCGCGAGCGCCGTCACGTTCACGCCCGGACGCACCGGCACGCCGACAAGCGCGATGTTCGCCGCGCTTCCCGCGCGCACGAACAGCGTGCCGAGCGGGAAGTTCGGCCGGTCCGCCGTAATCCTCACTGCCATGTTGCCAATCATAACTGGACTCCTTCCAGATTGCAGTACTTGAAATGAATCAGCGAAAAAACGTCTTCGACGGCCGCGATAGCCTGCACGCGCGAATTCCAGTGTCCGCGCGTGTCCGGAGAGATCGCGATGTTGTCGCAATCGCGCTGAAGGCCCGCCGTGTTGAAAGCCAGGTCGATGAGCGCGCCCGGATCCGCCACGTTCAGGAACACGCCGCCGCCGGTGATGTCGAGATAGCCCGCGTCCGCCGGAATCAGCACCCAGTGCGACACCTCCGCGTCGTCGCTCGTGCCGTGGTCGGTGTTCTCCCAGAACCAGTCGTTGTCGCACCGCACGAGCGCGAACGGACGCACGTCGACGACGCGCGCGAAGTCGTCCGGAACCGGCACCGAGAACTCCGCCTTGTACGGGATCTGCGAATATTCGGTCGACCACTTGATCGTCGTGTCCCCGTTCACGTACCGCTCGCGAACGGCCACGGAGAGGTTGGTCGTCGTGTAGGTATCCTCGTCAGGCCAGGACGGCTCGACCGCGCTCCTCACCAGGACCGTGTGCGACGTGTCGCACCCGATGACGTTGCGCCCGGCCACGTCGACGGAGTAGTTGAGCTTCTGCACGTCCGCGAAGAAGTACATCATGTGGTCGCGACGTAGCCCCGCGATCGCGAGGCCCTGCACGGCGGGAACGCCGATTCCGCCGATCTGGGACAGCATCCACGTCGTCACGTCCGCGCGCGTCGGGCGCGTAGTGCCGAAGTCGTGCGCGTAGACAGTCGGCGCGGACGCCTGCCAGGCGTCCTTGATGGTCACGATCTTGTCGCGCGTCGACGCCAGGCGATGTCCCATGATATCGCAGTTGATGCCGGCGTAGTTCGGGCTCTGCGCGTAGTCGGTGAACGCATGGCGCGCGTAGACGGCCTCCATGAGAAAGAACACGTCCTCGCCGCGCAGGACGCGCACGTTGTCGATCGTCCCCACGGCGCCCGTCCGGAGCGGCATGATGCCGCCGTTGCACACCAACGCGGGGACCGCCTGCCGCGTGCCCGTGTCGAAGATGTACTCCGAATAGGAAGCTGGGACGGCAAGGCTCATAGATAGTACACCCCCACCGTCAATGTCGTGCCGCTGCACGTCACCGTCACGCGCGAATCGCTCGCGCTTGCAATCGTGAAGGCGTTCGCCTTGCGCGTCGTTCCGGACGTGCCGGTGAACGTCACGCCGCCGTCCCCGCCGCGCGTGAAAAGCGGACGGTAGTCCATGTCGACCACCGCGTCCGTCATGTGGTAGAGCGGCCACACCACCACGCCCTGCGTCTGCTGGAGCGCCGCGAGCGCGCTCGTGGACGCGACGACGCCCACCGTGACAACCTTGCTCGTGGTGTTGAGCTGCGCGTAGACGATCGACTCGCCGGTGGCGTTCGGCTGCACCGTGCCGCCCTGGAACCAAATCGTCTCGGCCCCGTCCTGCACCGCGCCCTCGCCGACTTCCCAGGACGCGACGCCGCTCGTCACGCGCCGGGCAATGGCGAAGTGCTGCGGCGGATCCAACGGCATGGACGCGTCGCGCGCGCGCAGGCGCGCCGGGCCCGCCTCGCCGGCATACCCGGCGTTCATCTGCGCCCGCATCCAGTCGGCGGCGCGCTCTGATAGCACATACCTCGCCACGTCACGCCTCCGATGTGAATTCGCTCGGGAACGTGGTGCGCTCATACGCCACCACGAGAAACACGTAAGGCGTGCGCCGAGACGGGTCGAAGTGTCCGGCGCCGTCGAGCAGCACCGGCGACGAGACGGGCACCTGCCGCCCGTCCTCCGTCTGGACAGACACGCGCTCGATCTTCTGAGAGTCGGTTTGCGAAATCTGCGACGTGCCGCAGTCGACGATCGGCACCTGCCAACCGCACTCCGTGGCCGTTCCGGCGCCATTCAACTTGACCTTGTTGCTCATCACCTGGAGCGCGATCGAGTAGCGGTACTTGTAGCCGTCGGCGTCGCCGAAAATGCGCTCTTCGTCCGCCTGGTTGCACCGCACCATGTCCTTCGCGAACGTCTGCCCTCCGACGCTGAGGTTGGCCGTATTCACCTTGTCGACATACCGTATATAACTCTTGCGCGTCTTCGTCTTGAAGACCTTGACGAACGTCGGCGCGGGACGGTCCACCTGCGGCACGCTCTCGAACGGCTGCCCGGCCGAATTGAGCACGGCGACGCCCGTCTCGACATCGTTCGTGAGGTCGCGCTGGATGGATCCAGACTGCCAGCCGATTTTCTCGATGTAGTTGTCGGTGGCCCCTTCCGGCTGCTCCGGTTCGTCGGGCTCGCCATACTCCACGGTGATTTCCAGGCGCGTCTTCGCCGCGCCGGTGCCCTCCGAATGGCGGATGCTCTTCACGATGAGGCCGTCGAACGTCGGATGCGCGTCGCCGAGCTTCGGCAGGCCGGTGATGTCGTCCGGAAGCTCGTCGTTCGCAAGCGGCTCTTCGAGCATGACCATGTATCGCGCCGTGACGGCGTTCACGCCTTTCGACAGTTCCGCGCGCCATTCGCGCCCGTCGAGAAGGTAGGCATGATTGAATTGTCTCTGCGTTGGCATGATCAAATCCTCACACAGTGTCGAAATCCAGATTGTCGGCCATGTCGCTCGTGTTCGATTTCACGTCGCCGAGCAGGCTCGTGATCTTCTCAACGCCCTTGGCTATCTTCTCCTGCGCGGTCGCGTAGCCCGCGCGCATGGCGTAGGTGATCGCCTTGTATGTGCCGCCCAGGACGGCGGCCGGATCCACGCGCTTCTGCGTGTTGCCCGCGCCCAAAATGCCAATGCCATCCTGATCGCCGACACCAATCGTGGTTGCCGCCTTGCCGTAAGCCTCGCCGGCCTTCTTCGCCGTCTCGATCGCCGCGTCGCGCGCGGTCCTCAAGTCGTCGAGATTGATGCCGGAAAGCGGCCCGTCCGCCAGGCCCCATTTCATGTTCGAGAGGAGGTCGAACGTCTGCTTCCAGTTCTGCGAAGTCGCCTTTTCGACACGCGCCGACTCGCGCCCGGCGAGCTTCACCGCGCGCGCGTACCCTTCCTCGTCGCCGGTCATCTTCGACCAGAGCGCGTCCGTGCCGGCGGCGATTTTGTAGAAGAAGCCGTTGATGCGCGTCATCGTGTTCTCGAACGTCGTGACGAGCACGCCGCCGATCATCGTCGCGACGTTTTCGACCCACTTCACGACGGTCTTCCCGAGCTCCAGGAGAGACGCGCCGAAGTTGTTGAAAAACGTGCTCACATAACGCCATGAAACCTTCGCGAAATACTCCATCTGCGCGGCGCAGATCATCGACGCCGTGCGCACGCCGCCCGCGAATTCGCCGTCGATCTTGTGCGCGAGCTTCGCAATGCCCTCGCTCCAGATCTTCTTCGCGGCGTTTCCGATGACGCCCAGGCCGTCCGCCGCCGCGTCGCCCGCGTCCGCCGCCGCCTGCGAGATGCCGGGCATGGCGGCCACCAAATCCTTGAGCGCGAATTCGCCGCTGCGCGCGGCGCGCTCGATCACCGGCATGAACGAAAGGCCGGCACGGCCAAACACCTGAAGCGCGGCCGTCGCGCGATCCTGCTTGGTCGGCAGTTCCGAGACGACCTTCAAGACCCGATAGAAACCCTCGACTCCGACTTCGCCCGTCGCCTTCGTCATGCGTTGGAACGCGATCGCGAGCTTTTCCGGCGTGTTGGCACTCACGCCGATCATGTTCAGCGCGGCGCCGAGTTTCGTCAGCTCCTCCGTCCCGGCGCCGGCCGCCTGCGCCACGTCCGACAGCGTGCCGAGCTTGTTCACTGTCGCGGCGAACGCGCCGCCCGCCGCGACAGCCGCGACGGAGCCCCACTTCGCGATTGACTTCGTCACGCTCATGGCGGAGGACGCGACGCGCTTGAACACGCGCGCGGTCGCATCGATCGCCGCAACCTTCAGGGTTAGTTGTGTGCTCTTGTTCGCCATCGTCTACGCCTTTCCAAATCGCCGTTCGATGTTTTCAAGCCACGCGCCGAGCGCGTCCCGCTCGTCCTCCTCCTCGTCGCGCCGCACCGCCGCCGAGAGTTCCGGCAGCGCGAAGGACGCGAGGATCTCGCTGCGCGTGGGAGGCTTGCCGCCGATCCCGCACACGCACTGCACGAGCGTCGCGAAGGCGAGCGGCAGCCACAGCGGCAGCGTGCTCAGGCCCTCGCGGCGCTTGACGTCCTGCACCGTGTCGCCCGCGCGCGCGCCGCGCGCGAGCAGCGTCACGTAAAATCCGCCGCGCCGCCGGTGCCCTCCGTCGCGAACTTGTAGAGCGCCTGGATCGCCGCCGGCGAAAGCGCTGTCGCGTCGATGGGCGAGCCGTCTTCCAGCGTGACGAACTCAGAGACCACGTCGCACATGCCCTCGACCACGGAAACGCCCGTCTCGTCGCCCGCCGAGCGGCTCGTGACTTCCCGCAGGCGCGCAAACGGCACCGGGCGCGCCGTGACGGCGTTGCCCATCACGGTGCCCGTGCGCGGCGGTTCGGTGAATTTCGTCGCCATCGTGCCGCCCTCCTACGCGCCCGCCTGCGCCGTGACGGCGCCCGGCTGGAATGTGAGCGTCCAGTTCGCCGCGCGGTCGCCGCCCGCCTCCGGGTTCGGCGGCTGCGCGTTCTGGAGGATGCAGTCGCCGACAGTCACCGTCTTCGTGACGTCGGCGGAGCCGTTGCAGTAGACGGCCTCGATGGAGAGCTCGCCGACGGTGTTCACGACGGGCGCCTCGTTCACGCCCTGCACGACTATGTCGAACGTGTCGTTGTTGAGCAGCGCGCCCTTGATGAACTGCTTCGCCGTGTCCTCGAGACACGTCACGTCCGTGGGGTCGGACGACTGCGGCTGCGCGCTCGGCGCCTGGGGGACGGCGTATTGCACGTTGTTGAACGTGACCTTCACGCTCTTGACCTGGTATCTTGCCATTTCAGAATTCTCCTTCTGTGAGGGTTTCGGGATAGGTGAAATTCATGCGGACGGCGGCGAACTCGAGCGGGAAGCCGCTCATGCTGTTCTCTGTGCGCGCGGCCGTGTTGAAGCACGCGCCAACGTGTCCGCGCAGGATCGCGGCGAGCACCAGCTCGCGCAAATGCTCGACCTTCTCGGCGATGCCGCCGAGCACGAGGCCGTTCGCACTCGCCGTGCGCGCGGCCTCCTCGTTGTAGGAGGGGCGGATCGCGTCATCGACCGCGCCCACCTCCACGACGAACTCGAACGTCTCGGCGTCCACGTTGCCGAGCTCGTTCTCGCCGTCGGTGTAGAGCCAGGCGTAGGGCGCGTCCTTCTCGCCAGGGATGCCGTCCACGCCGTAGCGGTCCACGATCACGAGCAGGCCGCGCCCGAAGTTTTCGGCGCAGTACGCGGCGACGGCGGCGTCGGCGGCGATAAGGCGCGCGGCGGCCACGCGCACGCTGTGAGGTGTCGCACTCACTTTATGCCTCCCGCGCCGTACTTCGCGCGCCGTGACATGTAGTACTTCTCGAACATGGCATTGACCAGGCCCGGCCAGTCGCGCGCGAGGTCGGCGGCGAATGAGTTGATTACGTCGCGCTCCGGGCGCGAGTAGGTGCCGGGAATGTCGCGCACGCCGCGCCAGTGGAGATAGCCGCGCTCGCCCTGCGTCATGGCGTGCTGGTCGGCCTCCTGGAAACGGACGGCCCACTTCGCGAGCGGGTCCGGCCAGCCGATCACCTGCTCGTCGGGTGAGCGCTTGAACATCACGATGCGCCGATCGTCCGCGAGCACGCCGCCCATCTTCTGCCCGGGCCGGAGATAGGTGGAAATCGAGGAATGCGGCGCAAGCTGCGCGACGCCGTACATGCCGCCGCCCGCGCGCATGAGCTTCTGGAAACGCTTCTGCGCGCGCTTCGCGGCCGCGCCGAACGCCGCGCGCATCGTGCGCGGGAACCGCTTCTCGAGCGAGCGCAGACGCGCCTGCGAGTCTCGCGTGAGCTCGACGGTGATCACAACGCCTCCCCGCGCATGTTGCGCGTGCAGCGGAGAGTCCAGCCGGTCGGCCCGGCCGTCACGGCCTTGCAGATGTACGTGCCGCGCGGCCCGCCGAAGACGAACCGCACGCCGGGCCCCGGCTCCTCTTCGAGAGGCCAGGACCCGAACCGGACGACCACGCTCAGACGGTCGCCAGTCTCCTGCGCGGACGGCGCGCCCGCGCCGCCTGCGCCGTTGCGCCCATGCACAACCGCCGCCCGCAGCGGGAAGCGCCGGACGGTTCCGGCAGCGTCTCGCCGCAGGGCGTACTCGCACGTCACGTCCTCTTCAAAGGGCGTGACGGCGAGCGGGTTGTACAGAGGGTTCCTCATCGGGACTCACTTCTCGCGATTAGGAAACAACCGCTTCCGTCAGGCTGATGGAGTTCGTCGCGATGATCGGAATGCCGTCGAAGTCCTCGACGGGTCCGGCGACGTGCTCGCCCTTCTTGCCGGGCGTGTTGTACACCTGGGCCGAACGGGCTGCGCGGAGCGCGCGCACCTGCTCGAACGGCGCGAAGATCGCGGCGGGAGCCAGGCCGTCGTTCGCCTCCTGGTACATGGAGACCGCATCGGCGAGAATCCCGTCCGTGAGGTTCTTCGAGTCCGTCTTGGAGAGGTTCGCGACGCGGGCCACGCACTTGGAATTGACCACGCCGAATCCGGCCCAGCAGTCGAGGCTCGTCCAGAGGCTGGGAACCTGCTTGGAGTTAGTCCCGGTCATGAGACCTTCCTTCCACTCCAGCTCGGACTTGCCGAGAAGCTCGGAATCCTCGCCGAAGTAGAGGCCGCACTGGTCGTCGGCGTTGTTGCCCACGAGGTACACGGAGGTCTGCTTGCTGGCGGTGGAGCCGCCGGCCTTGAGCGTGAGCGCGGACGTCACGGCGTTGGCCACGCCGGGGAAGATGTTCGCGCCCGACGCGCCGGAGCCGTCTCCGTACCAGATCGCGGCCGCGAGGGTCTTCATCGCGCTGCGGATGGTGGCGACCGCCGCTGCGGCCTTCGCGCCGTCTGCGCCGCGCACGTCGGCCGTGAACGCGGCCTTGTCGCGCTGCACGAGGCCCGCGAGAAGCGCGCACGTGTAGGTGGCGAGCGCATAGCCCTCATCGCTCGCGTCGATGCCGTTTCCGATCGAACGGAAGCCGGTCGTCGGGAGCGAGGTGAGCTTGACGGCCTGGAAGGTCGTGCCCTTGATGATCTTGGCGTCGAAGAAATTCAGCTCAGGGACGAGCTTCGCGACTTCCTCGATGATGCCCTGCGTGGCGTCCCAGCCCTTGCCGGTGACGAGAGTTTGCAATGTTGCCATTTTCTTGATCCTTTCGGGATTGAGTTAGTTCTTGGAACGAATGAGCGCGAGGCCGTGAAGCTCCGGGCCATTCGTGGGTTGTTGCAACGCGAGGCCGACCTGCTCGCGGTAGCGTTTGGTTTCGGCGGCGAGGGCTGCTTTCGTCTCGGAAAGGGCCTTCTCCGCTTCGGCGCACTTCGCGGTCAGCTGCTCGACCGTGGCTTGCGCCGCGGCAAGGGCTGTCTGTTTCGCGTCGATCTCGGCTTGCAAATTCTTGATGCGCTCGTCACGCTCAGTAAGCGCGACGGCCTGTGCGTTGTCGTTCTCGGTCAGCTTGGCATTCGCGGCGGCGAGTTCGAGGTTGAACTTTTCCCGCAACTCGGCCAGCTCCTTGTCCTTCGCCGCCTGAAGGCCGGAGAGACGGGCCGATTCGAGCTTCTTGTCGAGGCCCGTGCGCTCCAGGAACTCGACAACGGACTTCGGATGCTTCTCCAGGAGTTCCACGATCTGCGGATGCTCGGCCAGCATGGTCTCGGCCTCTTCGGCGAGCGTGCCGGTGGAGAAGATTCCGTCCGTCGCGGCGGGCGTGTCCGTGAAGTCGCTGCCATGAAGCTTGCCGAGCACAGCGTACACCTTGCCGTCGGCGGACTTTCCGAACCAGTCTTTGTAAAGCTCATTGCCCTTGGCCGTTGCCTCATTCCAGGATGCGTCAGGATTTTCCTCGCACCACTTGTCAGACGGCTCCTGGACCTCTTCCTTGTAGGAGTGGCGGTTGCCGTCCTTGTCCTTCACGACCCAGTCGGAATACGTGAAGACGATGGACTGGCCGAACTGGCCGGGATCCTCCTTCGCCGTCTCGATCACATGCTTGGCGATGTCGCCTTGCGGCGCCGCGTGCGCGGACTTCAGGAGATGCACGTCCGCAACGACGCCGGCGGCCTTGACTGTCTTGCCGTCGACGGTGCGATCGAGATCGACCACACGGAAATTTTTGGCACGGCCAAGTTCGGTGCCGATGGCATCCGAGCACATTGCGGGATGTCCGTAGCGCACCTTGAGCCCGACGTCGCCGGTGGCGTTGCCCTGCTCGGCGACGGCCTCGCAGAACTCGCGGTCGAGCCAAACGCCATGTCCGAGGGCCTCGCCCTCAAGCGTAATCTGCACGTCATGCAGCACCTCGTTTTCTTCGTCGATCTTGCCGAGGCGCTGCGCCCCGTCCTGTTTGCCGCTGAATGTGGCGCGAAAGCGAACGCGCAGCGGGTTGAATTTATTCGTGGGCATCGTTGCCTCCTTGGTTGTTTGTTGGGTCAAGCGGTTCGTCGTCTTCCTTGTCGTCTTCGCCGCCGCCGCCGTTTCCGGCGATCTCGCCCGACACGGTGACGGTGCCGGGATAGATGAGCCCGGCGTCGTCGAAAAGCTGTTTCTCGCGCTTGCGCTCGGCGATGATGCGCTCCATCTCGCCCGGCCCGAGTTCGCGGGTGAGGGACGTGACGCCGTTTTCGAGCTTCATCTTGAGCGCGCTCTGTGCGTCCTTCTCGTTCACCTCGAGCATCTTCGGCCACGTCCACGCGAGCATTTCCTCCCAATGCTCGGGAAGCTCAGCCTCGATGAGCCCCAGGCGCGCCGCGCGCGCGATCACGAGCCGAGCGATGGGGTCGCACACCGTCCGCTCCATCTCCTTCCGCGCCTCGCGGAACGACTGTTCGCTGATAGCCTGCTCGCCACGGAACGCGGTGTAGGATGTCTGCGCCTTGAGCGTGGCATAGACGCGCGCAAGCCCGCGCGTGGCGCCGATCACGCCGGTGACGTGCTCGACGTAGGCGATCACGTTCAGGTTCGGACGCTTGGTGTCGAGCAGTTCGATTTTCAGGCCATACGGCATCTTGTCGAAATGCGCGCCGATGGCCTTCAATTCCTTCGTGGTGAACTTCACTGTCTCGGGCGCCGCCTGCGTGGCGTCTGCAACCGCGCGGTCGTCGAAGCCGGAAGCGCCGTCGTCTGGTTCGGCGGACTCGCTCTCGAGGATCTGTCCGACCATCTGCGCGTTCAGTTTCGCGGCCTGCGCCTCGCTCGCGACAGTCTCGTGGAGGTCGACAAGCGCCGTCAACGCGGAGACCAAAGGAGAAACAGCCCGGCCCTGGTTGAAGCGGCGCATGTCGCCAAGTAGTATGAAGTTCGGCGTGGCCTCGTCGTCGAACGGGTCGAGACGGAGCGTGAGGAATCCGGCCGAGGGGTCGAACACGGCCCGGCCGCGCTGCGACGTGGACGCGAAGAGCCCGCAGAACATCCCGCTCGCGTTGTAGATGAAGCCGCGCGACTGCGTCCAGCCCTTCGGGAAGCGCTTCTCGAATTCGCTCTGCGGGATCTCCGCGATCTCGTCCGCCTCGAATCCGCGCACGCGGCCCGTGCCGTTGCCGCCGGTGAGAATGCCGTCGTCGAACACCAACACCACGTTGCCGCCCACGTCCTGCGCGGTGAGCGCGGTCTTGAGGATCCAGTTGAAGTTCTTGCGGAAGGTGAACTCGGCCTTGATCGACCACACCTTGTTGAAGTAGTGCATCACCTCTTCGGCGGCCGCGCCGTATCCCTCCGGGAACGACGCGTAGAGCTTGCCGCCCTCGCAGCCGACCGTGTTGACGCGGAGCTGCTGGTCCTGCGACACGCGCTCCGGGGCGTTCCGCATCATGTCGCGGCCGAGGTTGACGAGCTGGTTGCGCTGCGCGGGCGTGAGCTGCTTGTCCTCGCCGGATGTCTCGATCTTGGCCGCGCGCCGCTGCTCCGAGAACGGGCTCGTGACGGCCTCGTATCCGCGCGCGAGGTTGACGAGACCCATCACGCCGCCGGCGAGCTTGCGCGCCACGGCGTTGCGCTGCGCGTGAGAGAGCGAAGCCCACGTGACGCCGTCGCGGGCCTTGCCGCCGCGCCCGAATATCCTGCCGAAGAAGCTCATGCGTCGAACCTCGCGTAGATGGTCTGGATGCCGCCGGAGCTGCGGCCGGCGAGCATGTTGCTGAGTTTCGCGATCTCGCGCTTGCAGTAGGTGATCTTCTTCTTGATGTCGTCGACCGACCGGTTGGTGTAGCTGTTGGATCCGTCACCAGTGGACAGCGTCGCAGATGCGGCGTCCGTCTCCAAAAGCTGGTCTTCCAGCCTGTGGAGTTTGGCCTCGAGTTCGGCCTTGCGTGTCTGTGCTTCTGCGCGTGTCATGCGAACAGAATAGCACAAATCCAGCAATAGAAACCGTCTCCTCCGAAAATAGGTTGTATCAATACAACTTTTCCGCTTTTTCGGCGTTTTTTCATTGCTCGTAGATGTAGCGAATATGTCTATGGGCGCGTCTTGCAATGCGGATCTGCGTTGCCTTGTGTCCGCAGACCGGACAGTAGAGGTACGCGATCACGCGGCCCGGCTGCGTCTTGCATGGCTTCGTGCAGCGGAGCTTGAACCGCACCACGTTCTTGCACCCGTCGCAGACCACTTCGCCCTCCGGAGGAATGCGCTGGACCTTCTCACCCTTCGTAGACATACCGCCTCCGCTTCTTCCTCGCAACCAGTTGCTTCCCGGCGCAGTCCCCGCTCACGACCGAGGCGATCGGATCGAAGTACGCGCGAATCGCGCCGTAAACCATCACGCCGGCGTGGACATCGCCGAAGTGGTTCGGAAGCCCCTTCGACTTCTTCCACGTCCAGATGGATCCGTAGCGCGTCGAGCGCTCCTTCGCCTGGAGCTCTTCGTTGCAGACTTCCTGCGCGAAGTCGACGTGCACGTTCGGGTCGTCGCCGTAGAAGCTCGACGAGGACGACGCAAGCGGTTCCGCGAGGTAGGACGTCTGCGAGACCTCCTTCCAGTAGTCCGAATTGAAGGCGAGGAATATGCCGTTGAACGTGTTCGAACGCCAGGTGTGGCACTCTTCGGCCGCCTTGATTGGCGAGCGCTTCCCCTTCTTGGCCGCCTCCTCCTGTTCGGCAGCGGCCCTTTCGTGATGGTTTCGCGAGTATTCCTTTGACGAGAAGCCCTTAGACCATACGGCCACGATGCCGGACGCATTCAGGTTCGCCACCTCCGTGGCCACCGTCGCCGTCTGCCAGCCACCGTCGAAACAGATGCCGCCCACGTGAAGCGGATTGCCGTCTGCGTCCGCGAACGGCGTGCCCATGATGCGCGTGGCCACTTCGCGCAACGCAGGCGCGAGATAGCCGGGAATCGCCGATTCCGGCAGCCCTTCGGGATAGAGCCGCTGTCCCTCGGCCGGATACTGTCCATAGGCGAGCGTGGCGACGCGACGGCCCGCGCCGAACGCGGCGATCTCCCAGCAGAGACCGGCGGACGCGTTGACGTCCACGAACGCGAGCAGGCCCTGGTCGCATTCGCGCGGCACGACGCCGAACGGCACGCCGTTCACGCGCTCGCGCACGAGCTTGGCCGTGATCTTGTAGATGCCCTGCGCCTTGGACGGAATCATCTGCATCTCGGCATAGAAGCTCGTGGCCTTCATCGTGAAGAGCAGGTAGAGCGCGTGTTCGTAGGCGCTCGCCTCCGTCGCCGGGTTGAAGTCGCCGTCGTCCATCATCTCGACGCCCTTCTCGATCTCGGCCTGGTGTTCCAGGTAGTAGGCGTGCGCGGCGTGGATGTCCACGGACATCATCTTCAGGTAAGTGGACATCTCCTCCTTCGGCCCGAACGTGACGACGAGGCGCTCCGTCTCCGTCTCCCATTCCGGGTGTTTCTGCGGGTCGGCGAACGTCTCCGAGACGTCGTTCGGCTCGATCGCCGTGGACGCCATGACGGCGGAGATGCGCTCCGAGAGTTCGCCGGAGCCCAGCACGGCGCTCGTGATTTCCTTCTCGATCTTCGCGACGGTCTTCGGGTTGCGCGCGTCTTCCTCCGTCTGCGGGTCGTCGATGAAGAAGAAGTCCGGACGGGCCGAATCAATGTTGATTCCGCGCAACGCCTGATCCGCGCCGCGCCACGCGATGATCGCGCCGGTGTTCGGATAGCCGTCCACGGTCGGCAGCTTGTAGTAGTGGAACCTCGACACGTCCTGCTTCATGTACGTGGGCTTGCCGTTGCAGGTCTGGACCCTCATGCGCTGCGGAGAAAGCATCACGTCGTGCATCGGCACGGCGAATTCCGGGAAGTCGGCCGAAAGACGCGGCGAGAGGTGTATGCGGTTCCAGATCTCGTCCACCACGACCTGCGCCATGCCCTTCGTCTTCTCGACCACGACCATGAAGAACTTGTGCCCGTAGAGCGCGGCCCAGATGATGGCGATCTTCACCCACGTGGTTTTCCCCTTGCCGCGCGGCCAGCGGACATGCTTCAGGCCGCCGTGGAGAATCTTGTCCTGAAGTTGTCGCACGAAACGCACCATGCGCGGCGAGGGGCGCCGCTTCAAAAGCGGCTTTCTCATCCCCTCGAATACTTCCGTGCCGTAGGTCAGGCCGAAGCCCAGCAGGTCATAGCGGTACTTCTCGCGCACGCGCCGGTGCCGGCAACGCGGTATCGCGCCAATCTCGCGTCCACGCGCGCGGAAGCGCTGCGAGCGTTCCGTGGAAGAAAGAGACCGCTGCGGCGGTTGCGTCGGCAGGGGCCGCGTGCCGACCATGTGGCGGACGAGCGCGGCGAGCGCGCGGGAGTTAGCCTCCGCCCGCTGCCGCCGCTTCTCGGCCTGCGCTTCACGCGCCTTTTCGAGTCTCTCTTCCTTCGTCATTTCCGCCTTTTCCCGATCTTCGCGGACTTGTCGCCGCGCTTCATTTTCGCCCAGCGCACGCGCGCGGCCGTCGCCTTCGCCCGCGACTTGAAGAAGTTGCAGAAGAAGGGCACTGCGCTCTTCGCGACGTTCCGCGCGCCGTCGATGCAGCGTCCCCCGGCGAAGCCGCAGGAGCCATTGATGAGATTTGCGCAGCGCGGGCCGCGCGATGCGATGCGCGCGCTCATCACCGGCCTCCCGTGAACGTCACGCAGGCGGTCAACGTGGCCGCCGCGAGCCAGTAGATCGTCATGCGCCAGTTGCCGTGCCATGCGTACGGCATGGCCGCGCAGACGTCAAGCGCGATCAGCACCGTCGGAAATATGTACTCTGTTCTCATTGCTCCTCCTTCGTCGGCCGTCATGCCCAGTCAACGAACCTGTCCAGGCCGTTGCGCTGTTCAGACTGGGACAGCTTCAGGTATTTGCTCGTCGTTTTAAGGTCCGAGTGGCCCAGCAGGTCGCAGACCAGCGCGACGTCGTTGCCGCTGGCCTTCAGCACCTCCTTGGCGAAATAGTGCCTGAAGGCGTGCGGATGGAACGACTGCGCGTCCAGCCCCGCACGGGCGGACCAATCGTGCAGCATGTCGCACGCCCATCTGCTCGTGATGGCTGGACGGCCCGGCTTGAAATTCCTGCCGTGGAAACCACGGCGTCGGAACAGCGGCCACCGGTCGTCCACATTGTCCGCGATCGGACTGGACGCTATCTCGCCCGCAAGGACTCTCGGTATGAGTATCCGCCGAAGTTTGCGGCCCTTGCCGATCTGTTCGGAGTAGCCGCGCCGGACGTCTCCGACGGTGACGCGCAACACCTCCGAAATGCGCGCGCCCGTCGCGCCCAGGAAGCGGACGAACATCACGTCGCGGACGCGTGCGCCGTTCTCGCGCATGTAGGCGACGAGACGGTCCACGTCCTGACGGGTCGGCACATGCTCGAAGCTCGGCGGCGTGGTAATGGTAATGTGCCGCACCTTGTCCCGTGGGCGCTTGGACCACTCGACGAATTTGTTGTAGCAGTCCACGGCGCCGGAAACAGTCTTGATCGCCCAGCGACGGTCCGCGCCTTGGGAGAAGCGGATGGCGCATGCCTTGGTCAGCCCCCCGGAGAACTCCAGTATGCGCCGGAGGTGGTTGCGGTATGCCGCGACGGAGTTGGCCGCCAGCGGCGTGTCGCGCTTGAGGTGCCGGACGAACCGGTCGATTTCGGCCTGCCAGTCTTCGCGTGTCATTCCCAGACCTCCAATCCCCTGCGCTCCATGGCCAGACTGCGTGCGTACGCGGCCATGGACGGCGTGATGTTCTCGGGCAGGAACTGCGAACGATAGTCTATGATGCGTTCGCCCTTGACGCACCAGTCCGGGATGCGCCGGCTGTAAAGCGGACGGTACGGCTTTCCGGACAGAACCACCTTCTTGGCGTGGCTTTTTCTACGGTACATGCGATTCATCGCGTAGAACCTGGCCGAGACCTGCAGCATCTTCGCGTTGTACTTCCGCACGCGTGCCGCGTTGCCGACGGACGCGCGATCATCCCGCTTCGCCGCCGCCTCGATGCGGTCGGCGTAGTCGAGCCAAAGTCGGCGGTCCATGCGCCCGTCCTCGCCGCGGCCGCGCATCTGCGCCACGATGTCCGCAAGCGTTTCGTACTTCTCGTTCTCACTCGCCATCGCCCACCTCGATTCCTCGCGCCACAAGCGCGTCGAGCGCCTTGTTCAAGGTCCGCCGGAAATCCTCCGTGATCTCCAGCAGGTCGTTATAGGCCGACACCACGCCACGCGGCGAAACGAGCAAACCGTCGCTCTCACGCACGATCTGGCCTTTGCCGGCATACTTCAACTTCCCGATCGAAATGCTACCCGCCATCTTAGCAGTCCTCCTCGTCTTCCTGCTTGGCTTCCAGCGCGTCCGCAATGCGTTCAAGCGCGTTGGCTGCGCGTGAGATAGAATTGATGTTATAGCACAGCCACGCCACTGCGGCGATAAGCGCCACAAACAGAATAGCCGGGCCGACTTCTTGAACGGAAATCATAGTCCCACCTCCAATGCCGCCTTCATATACGCCTTGATGTAGGTGTTGAGCGCGAGCGCCACGAGTTCGGCCGCGTCCGTTGCCGCCCTGGGGGCGCGCAGAATCTGCTCGCCCGTCTTGAACATGGCCACCACGTTCCCGCCCGCGTCGAGAACGTTCGTCCCGTGGACGCGGAAAGGCGGACGATAGGTGATGAAGGTGGCGCCGCGCAGCCGCTTGCGAAAGCACCGCCGCGTGGACGTGTTGATGTCCTGGCACGCCTTGGAGAGGTGTCGGAAACACGCCGTCCGTTCATCCGGCTGGTGTGCAAGTGCCGCGCACACGGTCGCCTCGGCGACGCGAAGCGCGTGCCTCATGCGGTCGTTGACCTCGTCGAAATCGTCGGCGACCTCCTTGATTCGCGCCCGGTCCGATTCCGTGAGCCGCTTGGATAGGCTTTTAGTCCTCATGGCTCGGCTCCCCCTTCCCGGTGCCCGGGTCGTCGATGACGGTCAAGTCCGGCCGACCGGAATACATTTCGCACGCAACTCTGTTCATCCGCCTGTGTTTGTTGCGCAGACGTGACGCAAGGAGTCCGTTGCGGAGGAAGCGGACAATCTGATTCGCCTTGTTCCGGCCGCCGAAGATGCAGCCGAAGATCACCTTCTCGCAATCGACCGTGCCGGTAAACGTCCAGCAGTGCTCCGGCTTGCCGTCCTTGAACAGCTGTTTCGCGAACACCTCAATGCCCGCGTTCTCCCGGATAGCCCACGCGCGCACGGTTCCGTTGCCCCGGCGAATGCCGCAGGTGTCGGTTTTAACGTCCGCCCACGCATGACCCTCGCCCCGCCGGATCTTCGGCGCGGACGGGTCAATCGGCGTGGGCGCGTCCTTGACCTCGCCGAGCTTCGGATTCGCCGCCACGAAGTCGATGATTTCCCTCGGCGTGTGGAAAACTTCGGGCTTTTTCATGAGCTTCTGCCAGCCAAGGCGCGTGAGATCGTGTATCCTGCCGCACGCACGCGAGAGCGTTTCCCACTTGAGCTGATTGATCTCCATGCCCGTAACTAGGAACCGTGCCTCACGCACTTCGTGTTCGACGGCTTCCAGCACGGCTTTCATGCGCTCGATGCTCTCGCCTATTGGGTCGGGCACCTTCTGTCCGGCCTCGGGTTTATTCTCTTCGTTGTTCATCTTGTTGTTTCTCCTTTTTGGGTTTAATCCCCCGCGCGGTCCCGCGGAACCCCTACCATAGGGCGACCAGAACCGCGCGGGGAAATCTGCTATGCAACCGCCCCGAACAGGTCGAGTTGCTTGTACGTCTTCCGACGGATCTCCTGCGGCGCCTCACATGCCGGCACGTCTGCGCGTGGACGTCTGATGTTGACGCCGTGAAGGTAATAGCAT
>CACWSW010000003.1 GCA_902763655.1 uncultured bacterium | reverse complement strand
GCGGCGGCATGTTTGCAAGTCGTCTCTTCTTACAGCCAGTTGTCAAAGAACGAATCCTTCTCCACCGTTGAGAAAAGGCTCGTTCTACATTATACCTGCTTTGTGAGCATGGACGGCGTCGACGCGATGAGCACGAGTTGTCCGTTGAGCGAAGTAAAGCACGGACTGAACTGCATGTCCTTAAACTGACGCTTGTTGCGTTCCCCCTTGGGAAGGATCCACCAGGTCTTTTTGCCGGCCAGCGTCCCTTCGTCGATCGCGAAACCGTCATTGCCTTTCTCTGCCATTTCCCGTTTGGCATGCTCGACGATCTTCTCGACGTTGACGTCCGTGGCGATCGCTAGCGCCATATCCGGGCATTTCTCCGGAAGGGGCGAACTTTTCTCAAACGCGATGCTCTCCACCGACGCTACGGCCCAGCCGACCTTGGCGTTGCGCAATCCCACTGCCTCGACAAATCTCAAGATATCCGAAGGGGCGTCCTTGAAAGGATCTTTCACGAACTTCGTGTATTCCTCCCTCACTTCTCTGATCGGAGTCTTCGCCTCTCCGAGTGGCTTCTTGCCCTCATCGTCCACCAGCGCGATTGTCTGGTCGAAGAAGTCTTCCCCGATCTTTTCAAGTTTTTTCAGGTCGAGATTCAATCCGAGGACGATTTCGGCGTCCTTCCATGTACAGATCAAAACAAACTTCCGGCAGACCAGATGAATAAGGCGCGCCGCCTACAAGTTTGAGATCGCAAAAAAGCGTAATTCTCGGCAACTGGTGCGAGACTGCGGAGCCGTAATGTCGGCTTCGGGGGTTGCTTTACCCCCGCTGCCCACTTATGGTATACTTCCGTCAAAGGAACAGGTAGGAAGCATGGCAGAGAACGATTTTTCCATCAACGATGCTCGGACGATTCCCGGCAACGGCGGGGGAGCGTCTTCGCCTGAGAACGGAACGCCGATGGACAGATCCATCGGCGACGAGCCCACCATGCGGCCGAAGGAGGATCGCGGCAGGCGCGGGGCGTTCGCTCCCGGCGACGTGATCGCGGGGCGTTACGTGGTGGAGAAGGTGCTCGGCGAGGGCGGCATGGGCATCGTCTACCAGTGCCTCGACAAGGTGGGCGGTGTGAGCGTGGCCGTGAAGTGCCTGCCGCCGGAGGTGAGCCGCAACGCGGACGAGATGGAGGACATCCGCGCGAACTACCGCCTCGTCGCCGACCTCCATCATCCGAACATCGCGGGCGCGCGCACGCTGGAGGTGGATGGATCGACGGGCGACTACTACCTTGTGATGGACCTCGCTCGCGGCACGAGCCTCAAGCGGTGGATGCGGCGCAACGGCGCGGCAAGCCGCAGCGCGAGCCGGCCGACGTGTACTCCTTCGGCGTGATGGCGTACTGGATGTTCGCAGGTGCGCTGCCGTTCGATGGCGACGACCCGGTGGTGCTCGGGCCCGGCAACCGCGGCAGCTTCTACGGCTTTCGCCTCTGTTGCTCCGCAGGACCGCGCGAGGGAGGGGCGGAGCAATGAGCGAGCGGCGGAGCAGGGCTGCCCAAGCGGAGCGGGCCGCCGCGACGCCGCGAGCGAACGAAGCGGTCCGGTAGGGACGGCGTTCCATCGCCGTCCGCTGCTCGGCGGGACGCCTCGCCCCACCAATTCTTCTGCTCACGCCGCCAAGATGGCGGCTCCCCATATTGCGCCGCCTGGAAGGCGGCTTTCCCAGTCAGTGCGCCGCTTCCAGTAAGCGGCTCTTGCGCGGCGGCGAAAGATGGTGTATAATACCGACAATGTTTGGAAACATTATTTTTCCAGATTAAACGATGTTTGTAAACATTGTTTTTCGCTGGAAAAGAGTGATTGCAGACATTGTCGGAGATTGAGTGATGGAAGAAAAAGATGTCGTGAGGCTTTATGAGACGTCAAGGCGCCTTGTCCGTGAGGTGCCGATGTCGTTCAGGCGCTATCTGTGCGCGCGCGTCAACTGGGGGAACCGCCTCGTGTGCATTCGCGGCGCAAAGGGAACGGGCAAGACGACGCTTGTCTTGCAGCATATCCGCGAAGAATTCTCGTCCAATGACGACAAGGCACTTTTCGTCTCGCTCGACAACCTCTGGTTCGCCGCGCATGATGTCGTCGATCTGGCGGATTGGCATTGGAAGCACGGCGGGACGCATCTGTTCCTTGACGAGGTCCACCACATGAAGGATTGGCAGACGGCAGTCAAGAACATCTACGACTCCTACCCGTCGTTGAACATCGTCTATACCGGATCTTCGATGCTTCGTCTGGAGTCGGGCAGCGGCGATCTGTCGCGGCGGAGAGTCCCGTACACGCTTCCCGTGCTGTCGTTCCGCGAATACCTCAAGTTCGAGAACGTCCTCGACGCCGAGGCCGTGCCGCTGGAGGAAATCCTGAAAGACCACTTGTCCATTGCCTCGGACATCAGCGGCAAAATCAGGATACTTGAGCATTTCTCGCGCTATCTGAAGCATGGCGCTTATCCGTTCTACAAGGAGGGCGTGGGCGAGTTCGACGTCCGGCTCCGGGAGGTCGTGAACCAGATACTCGAAATCGACTACCCGATGATCGACTCCGTTTCCGTGGCGACGATCATGAAGGCGCGGAAGATGCTTGCCGTCCTTGCCGACAGCGTCCCGCAGACGCCGAAGATGGCGCAGCTCTACCGCGAACTGGAGACCGACCGCAACCAAGGACTGAAAGTCCTGAAGGCGCTGGTGCGCGCGGGGCTGCTCCAGCTCCTGTCGTCCGAGAAGGTTGCCCTGAAGGACATGTCCCGGCCAGACAAGATCTGCCTTGACAACACCTGCCTGATGCACGCGCTCTCGCGGGAAGTGGACGTTGGATGCGCCCGTGAGACGTTTATGCTGAACCAGTTGCGCTCAGCTGGGCACGAGGTCACCTATCCGCAACAGGGAGATTTCCTGGTCGATGGGCGTTACTTGTTCGAGGTCGGCGGTGCGGGCAAGGGTTTCTCGCAGATCAAGGACCTTCCCTACAGCTTCGTCGCGGCCGACGACGTCGAGACCGGCTACGGCAACAAGATCCCGCTTTGGCTGTTCGGGTTCCTTTATTAGCAAAAGACAGTTGCAAAATCCGCTAGGGACGGCGTTCCACCGCCGTCCGCGGCTCGGCGGGACGTCTCGCCCCACCAATCCTTCTGCTTGCGCCGCCAAGATGGCGGCTCTCCATACGGTCGCGGTAAGCGCGGTCGACGCGAGCGCCGCTCACGCTGTGTGTGACGTTTTCGTTCTTTTCCAATGTCTGCGCGAGCAGGAGTTGACTAGGTTGGTCCGAATATGTTAAACTAACGGCGATTGACAGACTGGAGCTGCTTATGCCGACGACAATGAATGTAAACGAGGCCAAGGCGCGCTTTTCAGGCGTGATTTGCCATGTGGCAGCTTCGCGTACGCCGATTACCATCCTGCGATACGGGAAAGCGGTTGCGCGGATCGTGCCCATCGACGAGGAGAGGTCTTTGGAACCCGATCCGCGTCTTGTCGGCGTTTCCATCGACGATGCCGACCTTTTTGACGACTGCTCTGAACTTTTCGAGGTGATGGATGAGAAGCAACAGGTATCTGCTTGATACATGTGCGTTGATCTGGCTCGTGCAGAAATCAGATCGACTTTCGGCGTCAGTTCGGCAATCTCTTGTGCAGGCTGCGGACATTTTCGTCTCGCCCGTGACGGCGTGGGAAATCGCCGTCAAGTGCCAGTCTGGCAAGATGAAGCTTCCGCTGGATCCAGGCGAATGGTTCCGCATCGCCGTGGAAAGTTTCAACCTGACGATACTCCCTCTTGACTACATGACGCTCGTCAAGTCGGCGCAGCTGCCGCCCCATCATCGGGATCCCGCAGACCGCGCGATCATCGCGTCCGCGCTCGACAACGGGCTACCCGTTGTGACGGGTGATGGTCGTTTTGCCGCGTATGGCGTTCATGTTGTCTGCTGACGCAATTAGGAAAAGAGATGAAAAGATTGATCAGTCTGGCCGCTGTGGCGGCGGCGGGGTGCGCGTGGGGCGCGGTGAGCGAATACGTGCGCACGGTGGTCACGAACTTCAACGGACACGTGGGGTGCGACCTCGTCACCTACGTGAAGCCGGCCACGGCCCAAAGGACCGGCCGCGCCTGGATCATGAAGTTCGACATGACGAAGGGCTATCGGCTCCGGGCGTATTACGGCGACGGCAATGGCGGCCGGGCGCGCATCGGCACGATGGGCGAGAACCTTATCGCGGAAGGGGAGCAGCCGATCTGCGGCATGAACGCCGACTACTTCTACACCGCGTCGAACATGGCCTACTCCACCGGCATGACGATCATGAACAGCCGCATGGTCTACCCCGGCTTCAACAACGCCAACCCCGCGACGCACTACTTCTTCATGGAGACCGGCGACCGCCGGTACGCGCACGGCAAGCCCGTGCGCACGGACGGCAAGACGTCCGGGTTCGTCGCCCACGGCTACGACCTCGTCACGGGCGACGGACGCAAGATCCGCAACGCCGTGCGCACGAACTGGTGCAACTACCCCGTGAAGGAGGGGCAGATCAACCCCGTCAACGAGAACTACGCCACCGTGGGCAAGGTCGAGGGCACCATCGGCAACTACCAGAGCCGCACGCAGTACCCGCGCGTGATGATCGGCTACGGCACGAACGAGGTGGACGGCGTACGGCATGAGATCGTCGCGATGTTCGTGAACGACGGGAGGCAGGCCGACTGGTCGTACGGCGTGGACGACGTGGACGCCGCGCAGATGATGATCGACGAGGGATGCTGGGAGGTCGGCGAGTTCGACGGCGGCGGCAGCGCCGCGCTCTGGGCGGCGTCCGGTCCCGACTGCGTCTATCCCCGCGACACCACCGCGAACGGTGGCTACCTGAACCTGCCGAGCGACGGCTCCCCGCGTAAGGACGCGAACGGCATCTTCATGCTCGCCCCCACGGATGCCCCCGCCGCCGTGACGATCGGCGCGAACTGGTACTACGACCTCGACGAGGCCCTCTGGGCCGTCGCCCCGGGCGAGACGATTACCGTCACGAACGCGACGACGCTCACCGGGACGAACATCTTCTATACCTCCTGTACGCTCGCCTGCGATGCGGGCGGAACGCCCGACATCCCGACGATCGCCTGCCCGGCCGGCACAACGCTTTCCGTGGCGGCGGGCGTGCGCGTGTGCTTCTCGAACGCGGTGTTCACGGGCGCCTCCACCACGCTCCGCGCGGCGGGTACGGCGGCCGTGGCGGGGCACGTGAGCTTCGACCGGGTGGACGTGGCCGCCGGCGGCGCGTTCGAGCTGGCTGGGCCGCTTGACCGCGCGCTCGTGGTCAACAATCCGGCCGCCGCGGCCGAGGGCGACGTCTTCGGCACGGCCACGGGGAACTTCGGCGCGGGCGTGCGCCTGCTGCGCCATCCGTCGGACGCGACGCTCGTCGCGCGCGCCGTGTCGAACGGCTCGGCCGCCAACCTGCGTTGGGTCCGCGCGACGGACACGAGCGGCGGCCTGTCGTCCGCCAACTACGTGCAGGACGGCCTCGTGGCGCAGTTCGACGCGTTGGAGAACACGGGCGTGGGGCAGTACAGCGCCTCGGCGACCGTGTGGAAGGACCTCGTGGGCAACGGGAAGGTTACGCTCGCCGGCGCCGCCGCCTGGAACGGCCGGTATCTCGACACGACAACCACGAAGCAGTCGATGACGGACCTCGCCCGCGTCTACAACTGGTCCGTGACCGCCGAGCTCGCGGTCAACGTGATCACGAACGGCGCGCCGGCCGGCGCCGAGGCGGGCAAGAGCTATTGGCCGACCTTCTTCGGCGAAAGCAATTACCGCGTCCACAGCACGGGCGTCAAGAAAGGCTCCGCGCCGTCGTCGGGCTACCGCCTCTTCATCAACGGGAAGGATCCGCGTCCGACGATGAGCAGCTTCTGGATTGGCACGATGGGTACCACGTCGGACGGCACGAACTACCGGATGTACCGCGACGGCACGTACGCGGTTGGGGTTGTGGATACCGGCGCGCTGAACATGAACAAGCTCGGAACCTCCTGGGTACTGAACGAAAACGGCACGGCGGGCTTTTTCCGCAGCCACTCCTACGCGTTCCGTCTCTACGACCGCGTGCTGACGGCGGACGAGCTTGAGCAGAACGGCGCGCTTGACGGTCTTCGCTTCTTCTCCTTCACCTACACGGGCACGGGCGCCGCTGTGGACTGGTCCGCCGTGCCTTGGACGGCGCCCGAACGGGCCACCACAACGGCCCCGAACGCGGCGACCCACTACGCGCAGCTCAAGAACGCGGCGGTGTCCGTGAGCGCCGCGGACACTGTGGCGCTGAAGGGACTCTCGCTCGAGAACGGCGCCACGCTCGACATCGCGTCCGACGCCGTGATGGACGTGCAGGTCCTCTACGTGGGCGGCGCGCGCGTGCCGCGCGGCATCTACACGGGCACGGGGACGTTCGGCACGCAGGTGGACTGGCTCGCGGGCGGCGGCGTGCTGCGCGTGGCGGGGTCGTTCGCGGCGCCCGTCCCCACGAAGCTGGCGATCCCCGAACCGGACGGCTGGTACGAGTTCGGCCTCACGGCGGCGGAGGGCGGCGGCTACGGCTATTCAACGGGCTACAGCGCGAGTCCGGGCACGAAGCTCCACTGGATCAAGGCCGACTGGCCGCATTGGCAGGACTACGCGTTCGAGCCCGGCGCGAAGCTGCGGCTCGTCGGCTACGTGTTCCTGGAGCAGATTCCGGCGGGGGTGTTCGACGAGATCGATCTCTCGCATGCGACGTACATCCTCGTGAACACGCCCCGGCCGTATGCGGACGGCTCCACGTTCACCCTGCCGGCGGGCGTCGAGGCGCGCTACCAGCCCGGCACGGGATGGGTGGAAGACCTCGGCGGCACGAACTGGCTCGTGACGTCGGGATCGAGCGCCTTCACGAGCGACCTGGAGGTGGCGGGGACCTGGCGCGTCTACGGCGACGGAACCCAGTACGCCAACCAGCAGTACGACGGCGCGTTCGGCGGAACGGGAACGCTGAAGCTCGAGAACTTCTCCAAGCAGGCACGGTTCACCTCGTCGTTCGCGCTGAACGGCAAAGTGACGGGATTCGAGAACGCGCAGCTCCTCTGGATCGACGCGCTGGCGGTGACGAGCCGCCTGAGCGGCGTGGCGTTCTCGAACTGCGGGGAGACCTACCAGACGAACACGTCGTACTGCGCCGTCGGCATCTTCTTCGGCAAGCACAACAGTGGCGCGACGGCCGACCACGAGCTCTACATCGCGTCGGTCTCCGGCGGCGCGCGGTCGATCGTTGACGCCAAGGGGAAGCGCTGGCGGAGCGGCGGCGTGATTGCCGCGTGGGGGTCGAACACGGTGCACGTCGGCAAGCTCACGAACCCCCTGCACATTGTGGCGCGGCGTCAGGACCAGGACTGCAACCGGGGCTGGTTCGGCAGCGCGAGCGCCTTGGGGCCGGGCTTCTTCGTGTTCGACGAGATCGCCGCCGGGCTGTTCCTCTCCACGAACGTGTATGTGACGGCGGGGAAGGTGACGGGCTCGCCCGTCTTCGACTGGACGTACCAGTCCGGCGCCGTCAACATGACGACGTTCGACGTCACGAACGCGTGTTCGTCGACGGCCGTCGCGAAGGCGACGGACCTCGCAATGCTGCCCGCGCGCCTGGGCGGGTTCGCGGGTTCGGTGCAGCTGACGGACGCGGCGGAGCGGACGTATCCCGTAATGATGGACTTCACGGGCGGCACGAATGCGCTCTACAACGTCGGCGGCTGCATCGGGTCGGGAACGCTCGCGGCGGCGCCGGCGGCGGGCACGCTCGCCGTCACGTTCCCGACGGGCGCGGCGGCCGTGCCGGGCGACTACGCGCTCGCGCGGTTCACCGCGGGCGGCGGGCTGCTCGCGAACTGGAACGTCACGCTCAACGGCGATTCTTCCCCTAGCGCGGACGCCGGTCCCGGTTTCGTGGCCTCGGTCGTGAAGGATTCCTCCGGCATCTGGCTCAAGGTCCGCAAGGGCGGCCTCCGGCTCGTCATCCGCTGAAGCAAACCACGACTTGCGGGGGATTCGGGAATGTGGTATGATTGCCACATGGATAACTTGAGGACATATTTTGCAGCGGTTTTTTCGGCGGCTGCGATGAGCGCGGCGATGGAACGCCTGCCCTGCCATAATGCCGTTGTTTTGCACCTGCCTCGTCCTGAAATGGAAAAGAAGGAGCAACGATGAAGAGACTGATGATGTTTGCTGTTTTGGCGGTCGCGGCAAGCGCGAACCTCCAAGCCGCGATGCTGGACCTCGCGGGGACGGATATGACCGTCGCCGACGTGGCCGACCTCGCGTCGTACGACGGCGTGACGAACTCGTCCGCGACCGCCGTCACGCTCACCTTCAACATCGCCGACGACCAGGCATACGACCAGACCATCGGCGGCAAGGTCGCGGTCGTGAAGGCCGGCGCGGGCACGCTCGATCTCGGTGCGGTGGCGCGCACGTACACCGGCGGCACGCAGGTGAACGCGGGCATCCTCAAGCTGGGCAAGCATCTTTCCGTCGCGGGGACAAACGACATTCGCGTGGCGAACGGCGCGGCGCTCGACGTCTGCAGCCCGGCGGCGCTGGCAGCTAGCGGCATCGCAACAGGTTTCCCCAAAATCTACATCTGCGGCACGGGGCCGGACGGCAACGGCGCGCTTCTCAACACGCAGGAGGCGATGACAAACAAGCGGTTGCCGCACGTCTACATGACGGACGATCTGCTTGTCTGCACCGTGAAACGAATAGACGTCGACGTTGTCCACGCGCAGGGGCATACGTTGCGCTTCAAGACGCCGTCCGGCGACCAGTTTGCCGTGAGCACGTTCGACAACTCGGCCGGCGGCGACATCAGCATCGAGGACGGGCAGTTCACGGCGATCACCACCAACAACTCGCTCGGCAACACCCCGTCCAAGGGCAAGGTATACATGCGCGGAGGCAAGCTGAACGTCTGGAACGACCATACATTGAAGAACAACGTCGTCGTCGAGTCCGCCAGCACGATCCAGCAGGGATCCTCCGGCAAGCAGGCGACATTCAGCGGAACCATCACGATCAATGCGCCGGTCACGTTCGCCGGCAACGCCGTGGTGTTGAACGGGACGCTCTACGGGAATGCGGAGCTCAAGGTCACGAGTACCTTCGGCAACGCTGTCCCGGATTCCCGCAACCATTTCACCGGCCCGATCGTGGTCAATTCCAGCGCGAGGTGCACCATCGGGCGCAAGAACTGCGTGGAAGGTTCGCTGAACGTCGGCATCGTGACGAACAACGGCACGGTCGCCTGGGAGCGGCGTTCGGCGGGAACAATCACGAATACCATCATCGGCGGCGTATACACGATGGACACCGACCTCGACCCGAATGGGCATCCGACGTTCAAGAACTTCGTGACGAACACGCAGGCCTTCGTCCGGCGCGGCACGCTGACGTTCGGTTCCGGCGCGCGCTGGGTTTCGCCTGAGAAGGATTTCCGCGTCGGCGAGCAATGGACATGGGGGCATACCAACATTGTCGGCACGGTGGAGTTCACGGACGGGTGCGACGTGACGGTCAAGGCGTTCACCGTCGGAAACGCGACCCAGTACACCTACACGAACGCCGTCACGGAGGCGACGTACCACAACGTGGTGACGGGCATCGTGAACCAGTCGGGCGGCATCGTCCGAACCGTCGGCCTCTACGGAAGCAACGCGTCCGAGTACGACGGCGTGCGGCTGGGGCACTACCCGGTGGGCCATGCGTTCTGGAACATGACGGGCGGCAAGCTGCTCGTGGACACGTATCGCCTGTCGCTCGCGACGGACGGCTACGGCACGTTAAACCTCTCCGGCGGAGAGGTGTTCACGGACGAGGTGAATCTGAACGGCCGGCCGGGCGGCAAGGGATACGGCATCCTGAACGTGACCGGCGGCGAGCTGAACGTGGGCTCGAACGGCATCCGCAAGAGCTCGACGAACGACCGCTACGAGATCCATCTGGGCGGCGGCACGATCCGCGCGACGGCGGCGGCAGGTTTCGCGTGTCCGCTCGCCATCGACCTCACTGGGTCACATGGTGGCGTGACGTTCGATACGACGAACGCGGCGGTCACGCTCTCGGGCGTCCTCTCCGGCGTGGGCGGCCTTACGAAGGCCGGCACGGGCACGCTCACGCTCTCGGGCGCGAACACCTACGCGGGCGCGACGCGCCTCGTCGACGGCACGGTCGCCTTCACGCAGGCGTATCCGGGCGGCGACCTGGAGCTACCCGCCGCCGCGACGGGCGGAACGTCCGCGCCGCTCCTCACGGCGCCGTCGTTCGCGTTCGCCGCCGGAAAGGGCGTGCGCGTGACGGAGGCGGACACGCTCGACGACTCCACCTTCGGCCCGTCGAAGACGCTTGTCTCCTCGACGGTGCCGTTCGCGTCGAAGCCTCCGCTCTCGCTCGTGGCGAGCGACGGCACGGCGTTCGCGGACGAGAAGGGCGTCTGGCGGCTCTTCCTCGCGGACGGCGGCAAGACGCTCAAGTTCGGTCCCGTGCGCGGCACCCGGATTCTGCTGAAGTAGGTCTTGGCGGACGGCGGTCGAACGCCGTCCCTACGGGGGGCGCAACTGTCTCCAGGGCCATTCTGTCCGCATTTTGTCAAACTTCACAATTGACAAGACAGGGGGAGCAATGGTAGGATAGGGCCATCAGTTAAAAAACTGATAAGAGGGACTATGCCATGAAGAAAACGCTGATGGTGGTGATGGCGGCGATTGCTGCCGTGTTGGGTTCGTCCGTTGCGCGGGCGGCCACGTGCACGTGGTCGGGCGCGGGCGATGGCACGACGTGGAGCGACGGCGCGAACTGGGGCGGCACCGCACCGGCCGCCGGCGACACGGCGACGTTTAACGGAAATGTCACGTTCAACGGGGACGTCGTCCTGCCCGGCAACCTCACCATCTCCGTGGCGAGCGGCAAGACGGTCACGATCAACGGCGTCGTCTCCGGCACGGGCAACCTCACGAAGACGGGTGCGGGCAGCCTCAAGCTCCTCAACGCTGCCAACACGTTCAACGGCGCGACGACCCTCTCCGCCGGCAATCTCTACTACATGACGATCGCCAACGTCGGCGAGGCGAGCTCGCTTGGGCAGCCGACGACGGTTGCGAACGGAACGGTCACGATTTCAGGCGGCAACTTCTACGCGGTGACGCGTTCGACGGTCACGGCTATGGAGACGGACCGCACGATCCACATGACGGGGGGAACGTTCTACGTGGGCGAGATCAAGGGAACCGACGCGAATATCACCATCACGCTGAAAGGTCCGTACACCGGTACGCGGCTCAGCGTCCGCGGCGTTGGCAATCTCCGCATTGAAAGCTATTTGGGAACGTCGGTCACGTGGATCGGGCGGACGGACGGCGGCACGGTCGAGTTCCTCAATCCCACCAACCGCACGACGGCGTCACTCGGCATTTCCGACGGCATCATCCGCGTGGCGGGCCTCGGCAAGCCGAGCGCGCTCGGCAGCGGCTCGAAGGTGACGATGGGGCAGACGGCATACAGTACGATCGGCAGGCTGTTCTACAACGGCACGACAAACGCCGTCTGCAACCGCGAGCTCGCGTTCAGCGCCTTTACGAACAGCACGATGTCGTATGTGAACTTGGCCACCTCGGGCGGCCGCGTGCGCAACGAGACGCCCGGGACGTGCGTGACGCTCACGGGACCGATCAGCCTCAGCATGCCCGACATGTCGCGATACCCCGCGGCCACGGCCTACATCTGGATTGAAGGACCTGGCGATGGCGTGGTGACGAGCGACATCGCGGGGCGTGCGCGCCTGTCGCACGAACAGGGCGGCATCTGGTCGTACAAGGGGAACTACACGGCGACGGGCATCATCTCCGTCAGCAGCAACTGCCGGTTTGAGCTCGACGGCACGGTTTCCGCGGAGAAAGACTCCACCCTCAACAACAAGCTGCAGGTGAACAGCGGCGGTACGCTCGCCGGCACGGGCACGATCCATGGCGCGTCGGCCGTCTATTCCGGCGGCACGCTCGCGGCGGGAGCGACGAACCGATGCGGCACGCTCACGTTCGGCTCGAATCCGCTCACGTTCTCCAACGGCTCGCAGCTGCTCTTCAAGGTGGGGGCGGAGACGAACGACCGGATCGTAGTGGGCGGCGACGTCGTCATGTCCGGATCCGCGACCACCACGGTGACGCTCGTGCCGTTCGGGTGCGAGGCGATCCCCGCCGGTTCCTACACGCTGATGACGTGGAACGCGACGCCGGGCGGGAAGTTCGTCCTGGCGGACGGCGCGCCGGAGGAGGCGCGGCTCGTGGCAGACGCGCGCGGCCTGCGGCTTGTCGTCGCCTCCGCCGCCGACACGCTCGTCTGGAAGGGTGACGGCGCGGCGAACGCCTGGGACTTCTCGGCGGCGAACTGGCTTGCGGGCGGAGAGGCGGTTCCGTTCACGGACGGCGCGTTCGTGCTGTTCGACGACTCGGGCAGCTCCGACCCCGCCGTGGCGTTTGGCACGGACGTGGCGCCGTTGTCCGTGACGGTGAACGCGACGTCGAACTACACGTTCGCGGGCGAGCACGGCCTTTTCGGCGACGTGGGGCTGACGAAGAAGGGAAGGGGCGTCCTCACGCTCGCCAACCGGAACGCCTACACAGGCGCGACGGTCGTGGAGGAGGGGGCGCTCGTGGTGCGCGGCGCGCTCGACGACACCTCGATCGAGACGGCCTACGGCGCGGTGTTCACGAACGCGTCCACGGGCGTGATCGGCGGCAACGCCTCGCTCTACCTGCGCTACGGCAACCACTACCTCGCGGGCGACAACACCTTCACGGGTGACGTCACGTTCGACTCGCGCGGCAACTCGTCGGCGGGCAACTGCACGCTTTTCATCCTCTCCTCCAACGCCCTCGGGCGCGCCAAGCACCTGCTCCAATTTTCGCACGGCAGCGCGCTCGACAAGAATTCCCACATCTACCTGGACGGCGCGACGGTCATCCGTGGCGTGACGCTCGTCTACGGCAAGGAGGGCGCGAACCGCAACTACCTGCAGAAGCCGAGCAACAGCTCGACGGCGGGATGGTACGGCGACATCGTGGACGCGAAAACGGGTCCCGGGAACCCGGCGGCCGGATACGTCGCGGCCGACAGCGGGACGTTCATCCTGGGCGATCCGGCCGGCACGAACGAGATTCGCACGGCGGGTTCGCTGACCCTGCGCGGCGGCGGGACCATCCACTGCTACAGCCGCATCAACCGTCCCGGAATGGGCGTCAACCGGGACGACCCCGGCACGGTGATCCTCTACAACACGAACAACGTCTTTTCGACGTTGCAGACGTCGCAGGGCGAGTTCCGTCCGGCCGTCGCCGGCGCGATTCCGACGAACGCCTTGGTCACGGTCGGCAAGGCCGGCACGTCGGCTTCGATTTCCCGCTTCAACCTGAACGGCATCGACGTGACCGTCGCGGGACTCGCGGAAAACAATCCTGAGGCGCAATACGCGCCCAACAAGCGCTACGTCTCGTCCACGGCTCCCGCGACGCTGACCGTGAACGGCGCCGTCAACCGTGCGTGGGGATCCTCCCATTCATGGATCGAGGGCTCGCTTTCGCTCGTGAAGGCCGGCACGCACACGTGGACGCTGAACGGCACGAACACGTACACGGGCGCGACGATGGTGCAGGCGGGCACGCTCACGCTCAACTCGGCGAAGGCGCTCGGCGGCACCACGAACGTGGTGCTGACGGGCGGCACGATCGTCGCGAAAGCGAGCGGCGCGTTCAACGCGGACGGCACGTTCACGGTGCCGGACCCGGCGAACGGCACGCTTTCCCTTGCGGACGGCACCACGCAGACGGTCGAGTATCTGGTGGTCAACGGCGTCGTGCAGCCGTCGGGCACGTATTCGAAGGCGGAGGCCGACGCGAACCCGCGCCTTGCGTTCCTCGCGCGCGGCACGGGCTCGGGCACGCTACTCGTGCGCAAGGGTTCCGGCTGCACGATCATCTTCCGGTAGGCGTGCCCCGCGCTTTCGGTACGGGCGCGTCATCGTTCGGCGGCGTTCGCATATAATTTCATTGGTGGCACGTTCCGCTTGCGCGAACGGCCGTAAAATGAGATAATACCTCAATGGCAAAAGAAGTGACAGTCTTGGCCCTCGAAGGAAAGTTGCTGCGTGGCGTGCGCCTGGCGGAGTCCGGCGGCGAGTTTGCGCGGCAGCTTTCCGAGACGTGGCTGCTCGATCCGGAGGCTGGCGAGGAGGATGGTGCGGACGCGCAGGAGCGCGTCCCTCCCGCTGCGGACGGCAACGATGCGGACGTGGATGGCCACCGTCTTGGCGGCGAAGAGGACGGTGCCGAATTCGACGCTCCTTCCCAGGCGGATCTCATCGCGCAGACGTTTCACGAGGCGGCAACGGCGTTCAAGACGCGCGAGTTCATACTTTCCGTTCCGCTTTCGCGGCTCCTGGTGAAGGTCATCCGCGTGCCGGTGGACGAGCGAGAGGACCTGGAGGAGACGGCGCAGGAGGAGCTCCAGAAGATTTCACCGTTCCCCGACGAGCCGCTCGTGACTGGCGTGGAGACGGTGGCGGAGACGGACAGGGAGATAGTGGCCGTGGCGGCGGCGCTCCCGGAAGCGGCGGCCGAGGACATCTCGGAGGCGCTCGCGGCGGCGAAGGTGCGCGTGACGAAGACGGACATCACGGCACTCGGGCGACTCCGCGCCTTCTGGCCGCAGATATGCGCGAAGGAAGGCGCATCCCGCCGCCTGGTGATGATGAACCTGGACGACGGGTGGGACATCTTGGTGCTGGACGACGGCGCGCCCGTGTTCCTGCGCGGGCTCGGATGCGAGGCGAGGACGCCGGAAGAGCTGGTGCGCGACGTTACGCTCTCCCTTCTGCAGGGAGAGGCGTTCGGCGGGGTGCGTCCGATCGAAGACGTGGTGGTGTTCTCAGAAACGCCCGTTGATGCGGCGATGCTCGAGAAGCTTGCGGTGTTCGGTCCGGTGCGCACGGCCGAGACGGCCGAGGACGAGTACGAGTCGGTCGAGGGCGTGGCGCAGCGTGCGATCGAGGGCGCTACGTGCGACGTGACGCCGGCGGCATGGACGGCGGCGCTGCGCGAGGCGCGCTTCAAGAAGAAGCTGACGGTCGGCGTGTCTGTGGCCATGGCCATATGGCTGGCCGTCATGGGCGTCTTCTTCGGCGTGCCGTTCGTGTACGGCCAGATGACTTCTCGGCAGGCGGCCATGTCGAAGCGGCACCAGGCCGCCTACAAGGACGCGAAGAGCATCCAGACCAAGCTCGACATGGTGAAGGGATACAGCGACCGCGAGCACGGCGCGCTGATGCTCCTGAAGCGGATCACGGACGCGATGCCGGAGGGCGACGACATCCGCCTGCGCGAGTTCCGCTACACGCGCGACGAGGATGTGGCGCTCCAGGTGATCGCGGACTCGCAGAACGCGCTCGACTACCAGAGGGCCCTGCACGAGCTGAGCGACGCCGAGGGCGAGAAGCTGTTTCCGGGCGGGGTGGAGATCCCCGGCGGCATGAGCAAGAACCAGTTCAAGATACTCGCGACGCTCAAGGAGCCGGACGAGGACGAACCGAAGGTGCGCCGCGCCAGCGGCAGAAAGAAGGCGCGCTGACATGGGAAAGATGTCGTTGAGAGACATTGCCATCGTGCTGGCGGTCGTTGTGCTGGCCCTTTACGGGCTGGCCGCGGTCCTGTGGTTCATGACCTTCGAGCGCGACTGGGCGAAGTCGGCCAAGGCATACGACGCTGCGGTGAAGACCTACCGGAAGGAGGCTAACCTCATCGCCCGCCGCGACGAGCTGCAGCAGCAGTACCAGGAGGAAGAGGAGAAGATCCCGGTGCTGGGAGAGAACGAGCTCGCGAACGCGACGTGGATGGGGCGCCTTGGAAGCATCGCGAGCGAAAACAACGTTGCCGTGTCGCGGCAGAACTACGGCAAGGAGGAGCAGGAGGGCGTGCTTAACAAGCTCGAGATCGACCTCGAGTGGACAGCGTCGCTCCAGAGCCTCGTGAAGTTCCTGTATGCGCTCGAGACGGCCGATCACGCCATGTTCGACGTGCGGTCGATCGGCGTCTCGAACTCCGGCAAGAACACCGGCTACCTCAAGGGCAAGATGACGATATGTTGCGCGTACCTGCGCGAGGAAGAAGAAGAAGCGAAAGGAAAAAGCAAATGAAGAGATTTGGATTTCTTTTGACGGCATGCCTGTGCCTGCTTGTGTCCACGGGCTGGGGACAGGCCCAGCAGGGAGGGCAGCAGGGTGGCCCCCAGGGCCTGCGGCGCAGCCCGTTCCTGAATCGGCGTCCCGGCACGATGCGCCCTGGTGCCGCCTCTGCGGCGGCCCAGCAGCAGGCCGCGCCTTCCGACGAAGAGGCGAAGGAGGCGATCAAGAACGCGCCGAGGGGCACCAACGGCGTGCCGGCGCTCGTGTTCAACCAGGCGCCGCTGGAGCTGGTGCTTGACGCCTACGCCGAGCAGTGCCAGAAGACGATCATCCCCGCGCCTGACCTTCCGAAGGTGACGATCACCCTCAAGTCGCTCGAAGGCCAGCTCCTCTCGAAGGAGGAGTACATGGAGGCCATCGAGGTGACGCTCACGATGAACGGCGTCGTTCTGGAGCCGTTCGGCGACAAGTTTCTGCGCGCGCTCCAGCGCAAGACGCTGCGCACGCAAGGCAACCCGATCCTGATGAACATGCCCGGCAAGCCCCTGTCCGAGAAGGGCAAGGTGGTGAGCCAGATGATCCGCCTCGTGAACATCACCACGGAGGAGGCGCAGAAGGCCATCGAGGGATTCAAGGATCCCAACGGCCAGCTGCAGGCGTTCGAGCGGACGAACTCGATCCTCGTGACGGACACGCAGGAGAACGTCAACCGGATGCTCGAGATCATCAAGGACCTCGACGTGGCGACGCCCGTGACGGAGGACGTGTTCGTGCGCCAGATCGAGTACGCCGTGGCGACCGACATCAAGACCGCGCTAGAGACGATCGTCACCGAGTCCCAGAAGGAGACGCAGAAGGAGACTTCCGGCGCGAAGACGTCCGGCGGGCTCGGCTTCGGCAAGAGCACGCCGCCGCAGCAGCCTGGCCGTCTGCTGAACCTCCCCAACCGTCTTGGACAGCAGAAGCCAGAGACTCCTGCCAACACGCCGAACGCCAACCTCGTGGCGGCAGTCTCCGATGCCGACCGCGGCATGATCCGCGGCAAGGTGCTCATCCTCGCCGACGAGCGCTCCAACAAGCTCATCGTCATCACGAACAAGGCGAACATGGACTTCTTCGACAAGGTTATCCAGACGCTAGACGTGGAGACGACGCCCGAGGTGCAGATCGACGTGATCCGCCTCAAGTACGCCGACGCCGAGGACGTGGAGTCCATGCTCAACGACCTCATCGGCGCCGGTGGCAGTTCCTCCTCTCAGTCCAAGAACAACACGAACGCCAACACGCAGAAGGGCGGCACGGCGAACAGCAACCTCACGCGCGGCACAACGCAGAACACGCAGCGTCGCACGGGCTCTTCCAACAATCCCACGTTCCAGAACGCGAACGCCTCGCGCCTCGGCGAACTCAACAAGGACAACGTGAAGGTGCTTGCCGACAAGCGCATCAACGGCATCGTCGTGATGGCCCGCAAGGCCGACATGCGCGCCATCCGCGAGGTGATCGACAACATGGACGTCAAGCTTAGCCAAGTGCTATTGGAGACGGTGATCGTGCAGATCGAGCTAGGTGACGATCTACAGACAGGCGTGGATTGGATTAAGCAGAACAAGCATACGACGTATTCTACCGCTCCGGCTAAGAATTCCTACGGACAACCATTATATTACTTGAAAGATAACACAACAGGGCTTCTTACAGATCGCACTGGCCCTTCAGGATACACCACAACTATTGGTGGAACAACATATTCCGCGAGTGACACACCAGCAATGGAGGTGGTGCGATCGACGGTTCGAAATGCATTCTTTGCCGACGGCGACATGCTTGGCGGTGGCGGTGGCTCGGCATCTTCAACTCTGAAGAGCTACACAGGCATTGGCGAGTCTATGTCCGACAAGATTAGCGCCATGAAGGCAGCAGGCATCGACACGAGCAACATGTCTTCTTCCGAACTGATTTCGATGGCGAGTGCCTTCACGACTGGGACTGCCAATCCAATAGGCGGCGGAATCAACTATTTCTTGACGTCCAAAAAACTTGATTTGAGTGCGATTATTCAGGCCGCCAAGTCTGATAGCAAGTCAAAAGTGTTGGCTTCGCCAATTTTGATGACGGTGGACAATAAGGAAGCTACGATAGAAGCGACGGATATGATCTATCTCTTCAGCGGTTACCAATATTCTGGTTCGACATATTCCGGCACTCAGGTTCGAAATTACGAAAAACGTGACATCGGCTTGACGGTGAAAGTGACGCCAAAGATTAATCCGAACGGGACCGTCATGTTGACAATTGAAGAGACGTTTGAGACGCAGGGTGCCGACCAGAATGTGCCGAATGAGTCGGGCGGCACAGATCCCTATGCAACCGTCACCACGCGTAAAATGTCATCAGACGTGTCGGTGGAGAACCGCCAGACGATTGTGATGGGAGGTCTGACAAAGAAGACGAACGTTGACTCCGAGAGCGGCATTCCGATTCTGAAGGATATTCCTTGGATCGGGAAGTGGTTGTTCGGTAGCGTTACGCATAAGGATGCGCGATCAGAACTTCTGGTGTTCATTACGCCGTACGTACTAGACGACGCGGAGTCGTCGCAGGCTGAGGCGTTGCGCAGGAAGAAGGCTCTCAGCGATCCGCGCCCGTGGGAGGATGACGGTTGGTCGGCGTCGCCGTTGGCGGATCCCGTTTCTCGCAGGGAGCAGCTGCGCCGCTTCCAGGATGAATGGAAGAAGCAGGACGAGGAGCGCAAGACGAAGCTCGCCATCGAGAAGGCGAAGATGGACCGCGCGCGCAAGCTCGAGAAGATGAGCGATGAGGAGCGCAAGGCATGGCTTGAAGTCCACAAGGAAGAGATGGAGAAGGAGCAGAAGGAGGCGTTTGAGAAGCAGTTGGAGGAACAGAAAGACCTGAAGGAGTTTGTGGACGAGCTGAAGAAGAAGGACATGGAGAAGGCCGAGAAGGCGGTCAAGGAGGCGGACGAAGCCGCCATGCGCGACAACGAGTACAACAAGTTCATCAAGGAGCAGCAGGAAAAGGGCAAGCCCCTGCCGCCCGGGGAGACGCTGAAGAAGGACGCCGAGGCGCTGAAGGAGGCGGAGAATGCGGGAGGGTCGCGCTCTAGCGCGACCGCCGCCGAGACGGCGGCTCCTCATGCGGACGCGCAGGAGCGCGTCCCTCCCAAGCCTGTTGCCGAGCAGCCGAAGCCTGAGCAGCCGAAGAAGGACAAGTGAGGGCGGCAGACGTGAAGTACGCACTTGTCATAATAGTTGCCGTGATACTTGTCGGCGGAGCGGCCTACACCTACGTTAAGGCCGGCGAGCAGAAGAACCAGGAGCTGGAGCTCGTGGCGCGCAAGGCGGAGGCTGCCCAGAAGAAGGCCGAGGCCGAGAAGAAGAAGGCCGAGGCAGAGCAGAAGAAGGCGGCGGCCGACGCGGCGGCCGCGAAGTCCAACGAGACGGCTGCGCTGAACGCCCGTCAGGAGCGGCTTGCCGCCGAGGCGGAGGCAAAGGCAGAGGCGGAGGCTAAGGCTGCCGACGCGAAGAAGGCCGAGGCCGAGAAGGAGACCGCGCTGGCTGCTGCCCGCAAGGCGGAGTCCGAACGCAAGGCTGCGGAGGCCCGTAAGGCGGAAGCCGAGGCTTTGGCCGAGCATGCGGCGGCCACGAACGCCGCGAAGCAGGCGGAGCTTCAGACGGCGCAGGTAGCCGCGCACATGATCGAGCTCGATTTGCAGAAGATACTTGCCACGAGCAACGTCTTGGCGCTCCAGAAGGCCGACTACGCGTCGAAGCTCGTTGAAGTGGAGCAGCTCCAGGAGGAGCTGCGCCGGCGCGAGGAGGAGACGCGTCCGAACAAGACGCTTCTGCAGCTGATGGAGCAGAACGAGGCGGCGCGCGAGGCGGAGCTTGCCGAGATGGCGAAGAAGGACGCCAAGTACGCCGAAGAGGAGGCCATCCGCAGACGGATCCTGCGCGAGGGCGTGCCGGCTGCGCCAGAGAAGCCGCCGACGCTAGCGGATAGGCGCCTGGCCGAGGCGGCAGGCAAGGCCGACAAGGCGGCGGACGAGCGCCGGGCAGAGGAAGAGAAGTTCGTGGTATCGCGCCTTGAGGCCCTTATCCGACAGGCGATGAAGGATGGGCGTACAGGTGACGCCGAGGCGTACCTCGAGGCGCTGAAGTCGCTTGTGCCAGGCTACACGGGCAAGAAATGAAACCGACCGAGACCAGAGCCGCAAAACCCAATGTCTGTCATGTCGTGGCGGGACCGAACGGCTCCGGCAAGTCCACGTTCGCGCTGCGGTTCCTGCCGGACTACGCGGGGTCGATTGAGTACGTGAACCCGGACCTGGTGGCGCAGGGCCTCTCGCCGACGGACATCCGCCTCTCTGCGATCAAGGCAGGCAAGTTGACGCTTGCGCGAATCGCGGAGCTCATAGCCGCTGGCGAGTCGTTCGGATTCGAGACGACGCTCTCCGGGCGCGGACACTTGAAGCTGCTCGCGGACGCGAAGGCGCGCGGCTACGAGATCCACCTCTATTACCTTTGGATGCCGGTGGCGGCGATGCTGCCCGTGCGCATACGGCACCGCGTCCTCGACGGCGGGCACGACGTGCCGCGCGACGACGTGATGCGGCGCTACGAGCGTTCGCGGGAAAACCTGCGCGACTACGCGGCGTTGGCGGACAAGGCGTACGTGTTCGACGCCACCAGGACAAATCTCGACCTGATATGGCGGCGCAACGGAACGGAGAGCGTGCTTTCCGCCGCAAGGGTGGAAATGCTGAAGAATGGAGGCTGGCTGTGATCGACAGGACCGACTGGCCGGAGGATGCGCGGCATGTGCAGGAGGCGGCGTCCGAGGCGACATGGGACGCGCTTGAGCGCTATCGCGACACAGGCGAGATGGTGCCCGTGATGAAGGACGGGCGGCTTGCGCTCGTCACGGTGGACGAGGCGATGCGCATGCGCGACGACTACGAGCAGCGCAAGGCGGCGAACGCCGCGTGGCGACGCAAGAACCTGATCGACCAGTTCGCAGCGGCGGGTCTGGAGCTCACGCCCGACGTGTGGGAGAGGCTCGCCGCCGACCGGAGGCAGGCGCTTGAAGACGACCTCGCCTGGATACATCCATGAGACCGATCGTGATCAGATCCGCCGGCGCGGACGAGATAGCGCGCGCGTGGGGTGACCTGCGGCGGGTGGACCGCCAGCGCAAGGGATCCGAGGTGATGCTGGACGTCTCGGCGCTGACAGAGGCCAGCGCGGCGTTCGAGGCGTTCGTGGTCGCGCTCGACAGGCACGCCACTGCGCGGGAGGTTGCCGTCAAGGTTGTGGATCCAAACGGTGTGATCGCGCCTATCCGCGCGCGCTACGATTTTTCGGCGTACTCGGAGACGGAGATCGGCGGCGCCGATGGCGAAGGTCTCTCCGTCGCCGCCACGGTGGGGCGGTGCGTGTGCGGCTGGTGGCGGAGCTTCTGGGACAATGCCGCATTCCTCGGCGAGACGGCGGTGTGGACCATCGGGATGCTGTGGCATCCGGGCAGGTTCAGGTTCCGCGACTCCGCGCTCGCGTTCGAGCGAGCGGGGTTCGACGGCCTGCCGATCACGACCCTCATCGGCTTCCTGCTGGGGCTTATTCTCGCGTTCGAGTCTGCCGCGTCGCTCCGGATGTTCGGCGTGGAGGTGTACGTCGCAGACCTTATCGCGATCGGCCTCTTTAGGGAGCTTGGCCCGCTCGTGACAGCCATCATCCTCGCGGGCCGAAGCGGGAGCGCGTTCGCGGCGGAGATCGGCACGATGAAGGTGGACGAGGAGCTTGACGCGCTCACCACGTTCGGGCTGCCGCCGGTGCAGTTCCTCGTGTTGCCGCGCGTAGTGGCGGCGATGCTCGCGATGCCGGTGCTGACGATCTGCTCCGAGCTGGCGGGACTGGTGGGCGGCGCGATCGTGCTGCGGCTCATGGACGTGCCGACGGTGGTGTTCTGGAGCCACGTGAAGTCGACCTCCACGCTCTTCATGATCTTGTTCGGCCTCGGGAAGTCTGCGCTGTTCGGACTGCTCGTAGGCCTCATCGGGTGCAGCGCCGGAATGCGCACGCGCAACACCGCGGACGGCGTGGGCGTGGCGGCGACGAACGCAGTGGTCGGCGGCATCGTGGCCATCGCCGTGACAGACGGCCTCCTTGCCGTCATCTGCTACATCTTCGGCGTGTAGCGGCTAGGATGTGCTATAATATCCGCCAATCTTTTCGCAACGAAAGGTAAACAAAGATGAAACTGGCTGATCTCAAGGGCAAGACCGTTGGCGTGTGCGTCAGCGGCGGACTCGATTCGAAGACAATCTGCTGCGTCCTGAAGGACGCGGGCGTCAAGGTGAAGGCGTTCAGCGCGAACGTCGGGCAGCCTGACGAGAAGGACATCAACGACATCAAGAAGCGCATGGCCCCCACCGGCGTCGAGACCACGATCGTGGACGTGACGAAGGACATGGCCGAGATCTGCTTCGAGACGATCAAGTGCCAGGCGATGTACGATGGCGGCTACTGGAACTCCACGGGCATCGCCCGCGCGGTGACGGTGAAGGCGCTCCTGCCTGCGATGAAGAAGGCGGGATGCGTGGCCCTCGTGCACGGCGCGACCGGCCGCGGCAACGACCAGATGCGCTTCGAGCGCTATGTGAACGTGATGGATCCGAAGTTCGGCGTGTACGCCCCTTGGCGCGACGCCGACCTGCTGAAGCTCTTCCCGGGCCGCACGCAGATGGTGGAGTTCCTCGCCAAGCGCGGCATCGTCGCCTTTGTCGGCACGAAGAAGAAGTACTCCACTGACGCGAACCTCGCCGGACTCTCGCACGAGGCTGAGGACCTGGAGAGCATGGAGACCTCTATGCGCATCGTGAAGCCCACGATGGGCGTGTGGCCGGAGAAGGCCCCGAACAAGGTGGAGAAGGTTACGCTCTCGTTCGTGAAGGGGCGCTGCGTGGCGGTGAACGGCAAGAAGCTCTCGCCGCTCGAGGTGATGAAGCTCGCCAACACCATCGGCGGACGCAACGGCATCGGCATGAAGCACGCGCTCGAGAACCGCATCATCGGCACGAAGAGCCGCGGCGTGTACGAGGCGCCAGGCATGGAGGTGCTCTCCTGGGGCCTCAAGTACATCTACGAGGGAGTGATGGACCGCAGGTCGACCGACCTCTTCCAGAAGCTCTCGAAGTTCGTGGCCGACCAGATCTACGACGGCCGCTGGTACGATCCCGCCACACGCGCGGCGCGCGCCGCAATCCAGGTGTGGGCGGACAAGGCTACGGCGGACGTCACGCTCGGCCTCTACAAGGGCAACATCTTCTTCGAGTCGCTCACTGGCCTGAAGGGGACAATCTACAACGAGGCCGACAGCTCGATGGAGGCGTCGAACGGCCTGAACCCGCACAGCTCGCAGGGCTTCGCGGAGATACAGTCCGTCGAGGCCAAGATGCTCGCCAAGGCGGGCCAGATCGTGGTCAAGTGATCGGGCGCCTCCAGCAGCGGAAGCGGCTTTCCGGCCGTTTCCTGCGGGGGCTGCTGATAGCGCTCCTGCCGGTGGCCGCGCCTCGGTGCGCGGTCGCCGACTGGCAGGCCACCAGCGAGGCGCTCGGGCGGCGCATGGGGCAGTTCAGCGCGTACCTGGACAAGGCGTTCCGCAAGCGGGACGGCGGTTTCGCGGGCGCGAAGGACAAGCTTGCCGTGATTGTGGCCGGGAAGAGCGCCGGCACAGGCTTCATCATGCGCGTGGGGGACAGCTGCTGGCTGTACACGAACGCTCACGTGGTCAAGGGGGTGCCCGCCGCGGACGTGCGCGCGACGTTGCTGAACAACACGGTCCTGCAGCTCGGCGCATGCCAGCGGGCGCAGGAACTGGACCTGGTGCGCTTCGCTCTCGCAGGCCCGTTGCCGGCTTTCGCGCTGGAGCGGAACGTGCCGGACATCGGCGAGACTGTGACGGTCCTCGGCAACAGCGACGGGCGCGGGGTCGTCACCGAGATACGCGGGCACATAATCGGCGTCGGTCCACAGCAGATCGAGGTGGATGCGCCGTTCGTGGCCGGCAACAGCGGGAGTCCGGTGCTGAACCGCGCTGGACGTGTGGTCGGGGTGGCAAGCTATCTGCGCAACTGCCGCGACAACGCAGACTGGTCGAAGTCCAACACCCGCTACAACGGCATCCGCCGCTTTGCGCTTAGGCTGTCATCCGTCCGCTGGATGGCTATGCCTTGATGAGCTTGCGGAAGGCGGCGAGCTGGGACGGGTCGCCGATCACGGAGGCGATGTCGCCAGGTTCGAACTGCCAGGTGGGACCGGGGTTGCCGAACTTCTCTTCGCCGCGTGTGACGCTCACGATGCTTGCGCCTGTCTTTGCGCGGATGTCAAGCGAGCGGATCGTCTCGCCGATGGCGGGGGAGCCTGCTGGTATGGCGATGTGGGTGTAGAAGTCGCCGGGGACGGTCAGCGTGGTTGAGGCTGGGGTCTTGCGGGCGCGCTTTTCGGCCTGCAAGGCCTCGTTGAACCTGTAGCCTGCCGCGCGGCCGAGGCGCTGGAAGCGTTTCCAGCCGATGATCGCGACGGTTGCCAGGACGACGAGGATGGCGATCCGCATGGGAGTCTCGTCGGGGAGCAGGTTCACGGTCAGCAGCACGATCTCGGCGAACGCGAGGGCGAGGACGGCCATCAGCACGATCCAAGTGACGAGCTGGTGGGCGGCGGCCTTCCAGCGCTTCGGCTGGCGCGTGCCGGTGAGGACTGCGGCGACGTCGCGCCCGAGCGAGCGGGCGAGGCTCGCCATCGGGGCGAGCATGGAGATGCAGAAGAGGTTGGCGGCCAGGCAGAAGAAGGCTCGCTTGTGGGCCTCGAAGAAGCGCGAGAACGTCGAGTAGTTCAGGTCGTTCAGCACGTCCGCCACCACGCACACGCAGAGGTTGAGCGCGGCGAGGACGGCGATCCAGAGGACGCGGCTGCGCAGGTGCTGCTGGAGCTGCGAGGGGACGCGCGCGGTGCGGAAGCGGGTTAGCCAGTCGTGGTAGGCGGCGATCCAGCCGCGCACGCGCGCGGGGAGGTGGATTTCGAGCCAGTCGCCCACCGGATCGGAGACGCGCAGCATGGTGGGATTCAGGCAGGTGGTGATGAGGGACACGCCGACTACGATCTGGTACATGGGGCTGGCGGCGTCGCCAGTCTGGGCGATGTACATGAGCGCGACCATGTAGGCGAACTCGCCGATCTGGGCGAGGCCGAAGCCTGTCTGGACGGCGTCCTTCACCTTCTGTCCGGCTAGGAGCGACATGGTGAAGCAGTTGAAGCCCTTGCCGAGGAGAACGAGCGTGGTTAGTCCAAGGATGGGGAACCAGTTGCGCGCGCAGGCGGCTGGGTCGACGAGCAGGCCGATGGTGACGAAGAACACGGCGGCGAACATGTCGCGGAGCGGGGCGGCGAGATCGTGTAGCCGCTGGCGCACGTCGCTGGACGCGCCGAGAATCCCCACGAGGAAGGCGCCTAGGGCGAGAGAATAGTCGAACTTGAATGCGACGAAAGACACGAAGAAGCAGCAGCCGAGGAGGGTGAGCAGGAGCGCCTCGTCGTCCTTCAGGCGCGCGACGCCGTTGAGGAGGCGCGGCACGAGGATGAGGCCGAACACGAGGACTCCGGTGAAGAAGACGAGCAGTCCGCCGAGCGAGAGGCCGATGGCGCCGGCGCTCATGCCCTTGCCGTGCGCGACGCCGGTGACGAGTGCGATGATGCCGACGCAGAGGATGTCCTCCATTATCGTGGTGCCGAAGATGTAGCGCACGAACGGGCGGTCGCTCCACTTCAGCTCTCCTATGGTCTTCGCGAGGAGGGTGGTGGCGGAGTCGCACACGGCCGCGCCGAGGAAAAGACTCTGCACGCCGTTCCAGCCGAAAACGCGGGTGCCGACCGTGTAGCCGAGCCAGATCATCATCACCGTGTCGAAGAGGGCCGTGGGGATGGTGACGTGCTTCACCTTCTTCATGTCGCCCGCGCTGAACTCGAGTCCGAGGGTGAACATCAGGAAGACGATGCCGAGCTGGCCGATCGTGCCTATGGACTTGGGGTCCGCGAGGAGCGATCCGCCCCAGGTGTGTTCGCTCATGATGATGCCGGCGAACAGGTACCCGATCACCTTCGGCCAGCGGAGGCGCGTGAAGACGATCGAGACCAGTCCGACGACGGCCATGAGTACGGCCAGGTCCTGGAAGAAGAGGCTTTCGGTCATGCTGGATGGGATTATAGCATAAATTGCCGATGCCGCGACTTCATTTGTCCGCAGTTCGTGCTTGCCGTTACGCGTGGGAAACAGTACAATAGGCCCCGACGTTTCAAATCCAACAAGGAACTACGACAATGAACAAGATGGTATTTTGCGCGGCGGCCGCGGTGGCCGTTGCGGCGATTACGGCAGGCTGCCGGAGCGGCTCGCCCTGCTGCGACAAGAAAGGATGCACGAAAATGACTAACGAAGAGTTCTATGACGGCGGCACGTTCGACGCGAACGGCATCAACGTAGGCGGAAAGTTCAACGCCGAGAAGGCCAGCCAGGCCTACTTCGACATGTTCCGCAGGTTCGGCTACCCGGTGTTCCCGGCGTTCACCGGCGAGGTGAAGGCGGGGAACGGCCACGGCTTCTGGGCCGTCGACTTCGCGAAGGGCGACTTCGTGAAGTACGGCATGGGCGGAGTCATCTGGGTGAACGAGATCCGCGAGGAGTATTTCGGCCACGACATCTACCTGCTGCCGGGCCAGTCCATCGCCGAGCACCGCCACATGCCCACGCACATCAAGACGAAGGACGAGTGGACGGGCAAGGTGTTCGAGAAGGACCTCCCCTGCAAGATGGAGAGCTGGCTCGTGCGCCACGGCTGGGTGTGGGGCTTCACGACCGAGGGCGAGCCCAACCTCGACAAGTATCCCGAGGTGAAGGCGAAGCTCTCCGCGCTCCTCTTCGAGAAGGATCCCAAGACCGGCAAGCAGTTCCTCAACTGCGTGCACGTGGAGAAGTGGACGGCCGATGGCGTGGCGCACAAGCTCGCCAAGGACGAGAGCTGGCACTTCATGATGGGCGGCGACGAGGGCGCCATCGTGAGCGAGTTCGCGAACTACCACGACGGCAACGGCCTGCGCTTCAGCGTGCCGGGAGTCGGGTTCTGAGTTAGAAGGTTGAAAGGTTAAAGGGTTATAGGCTTAAAAGGCTAAAACGAAGAAGGAGAAAGACAATGGAGAAGACGTACATGCACACCGGCATTCCGGTGGCGGAGAAGATGGACGGGATGGTCTACATGGAGGGCCTGAAGGTCTGGATCTGCAACAACGACGAGTACAAGATCGAGTATCTGTACTGGGAGAGGAACACGCCGGCCGCCTGGCGCATGATCGCCGAGACGCACGTCGCCTACAAGGTGGCGGACGTGGACGCGGCCGTGAAGGAGGCCATTGCCGCCGGCGCGGACGTGCTGCTGCCGAAGTATTCGCTCGGCGGCACGTGCGCGATCGCGTACGTTGGCTTCAAGGACGGCCCGCAGGTGGAGTTCTTCCAGGATTAACAAACGGAGACGACCCATGGCAATGAAGAAATTCATCAACGATCCGGCGAACCTCACGGCCGAGCTGCTTGACGGCCTGGTGCAGTGCTATCCCGACAAGCTGGCGCTCGCGAAAGAGAAGATCGTCGTGCGCGCGAAGCCGAAGCCGGCCGACAAGGTCGCTATCGTCACTCTCGGCGGCACCGGCCACGAGCCTGCGCTCGAGGGTTTCGTCGGCGAGGGCATGCTTGACGCGTCCGTGGCCGGCGACATCTTCGCCGCGCCTGGCGGCGAGAAGGTGTTCGAGGCGCTTGAGATGTTCAACCGCCCGGCCGGCGTGCTGCTCGTCACGCTCAACCACAACGGCGACCGCATGAGCGCGAACAAGGCGCTCCGCAAGGCCGCGAAGGCGGGCCTGAACGTGAAGGAGATCGTGATCCACGAGGACATCGCGCAGGGTCCGCACGCGCCAATCGAGGACAAGCGCGGCCTCGGCGGATGCATCCCGTTCATCAAAGTGGTCGGCGCCGCCGCCGAGGAGGGGAAGAGCCTCGACGAGATCGTAGCGCTCGGCGAGAAGTTCAACGAGGGAATCGCCACGCTCTCCGTTGCCCTCAAGACGGCCACCCATCCGCAGAACGGACAGGAGATCGGCTCGATCGACGAGGACAAGATGGAAGTTGGCATGGGCCAGCACGGCGAGGGCGGCGGCGGCGTCATGCCGGTGAAGAGCGCAGACGAGACGGCCGAGCTGATGGTCAAGTCGCTCATGGAAGCGACCGGCGTCAAGTCCGGCGACAAGGCGTTTCTTGTCGTCAACGGCTCGGGCGCGACCACGCTCATGGAGATGCTGATCGTCTACCGCAAGGCGAAGTCCGTGCTCGAGGCGGCTGGCATCTCGGTGCTGCCGGGCCGCTGCACGGAGCTGCTCACGGTCCAGGAGATGGCCGGCTTCCAGATGATCCTCTGCAAGTGCTGCGACACGTGCGCGAAGTATCTCGCCGCGAAGTCTGACGCGCCGTACTGGACGTCCCTCGGCTGATCCGGAGGCGAAGCGCGAGAGAGGTGCGGCGCGTGTTCCGGACTGGCGTGAACTTCATCGACGGCATTGCCGTCGAAGTGGTGCGCAAGCGGATTCGCCGCATCAATCTCCACATAGGGAGAGATGGACTCGTCCATCTCTCCGTTCCTTTCTGGGGGGCGACGATAGCCGAAGGCGAGGCGTTTCTCCGCAGCAAGTGGAAGTGGGTGGTGGAGACGCGCGCGCGCATGCTGGCGAATCCTGCGGCTCGCGCGCCTGTCACGCCGGAGATGCGAGTGGCGCTGATGGGGCTCCTCGGCGAGCTGCACGGAAGGTGGGCGCTGATGCTGGGCGAGCCTTGCGTAACGTGGGGCCTGCGGTCCATGAAGACGCTCTGGGGCTCGTGCAACTGGCGGAAGCGGCACGTCACGTACAATCTCGACCTTGCGCACGAGCCGCGCGAGCTGGTGGAGTACGTGGTGGTGCACGAGCTCACGCATCTGCGCGTGCCCAACCACGGGCCGGCGTTCCGGGCGTTGATGGACGTGCGCCTCCCCGGCTGGCGCCTTCTCCGCCGTCGCCTCCGCCACCTCTAGGCCGCACCCGGTGGCCAGGTGCGGGAATTATGCTATAATACTGAAAACCAAAAGATTATCAGGAGGTCCGTGCAATGGGAGAGATCGTCGCCAACATAAGTGGAGTGCTCGCGCTTTGCGGAATAGCGAGCTTCCGTAGCTTTCTGCCAACATTCCTGCTGCTTGCCATCGTGCGGTTCACGCGCGACTTGGAGGGGTGCCCGCAGGCGATCCTGGACGCCGCCGCGCACGTGCCGGAACCGATGCTCAGCAACGGCATCATCACGCTATTCTTCTTCCTCGCCGTTGCGGAGCTGGTGGCGAACTGGAGTGAGACCATGCGCCAGTTGCTTGAGGACTCCGATTTCGACCGCTACTTCAAGCCATTCTACGCGTTCGTGTTTGCGATAGTGGCGGGCACTCCGCTTGCCGAAGCCCTCCCTGTGCAGGAAGCGGCTTCTGCGGCAGCTTCGGCAGGTTCGGCCGTGACTTCGACTGTGTCGGCGGTCTCGGCGGCGGCGACTGATGCGGTTTCGGCGGCGGCAAATGCGGTTTCGGCTCCGCCGGCACCAGAGGAGGGACTGCCTTGGTTGGCCTGGATATGGGACTTCATCATGGCGGGGGCGGCGAGCTTCGGCACCGCTATGCTTTGCAAGTTCCGCGCCCAGGTCTCGTCTGCCATTCGGTCAATCGACCCCGACAACTCATTCCATCTGCACACGCTGGCGAAGTTCGCGGAAGAGACGACATGGGTGTCGGTGCTGTTCGTCGCTCTCCTGTTGCCGATGTTGGCGGCGGTGATGGTCGTCGTGATCATGTTGGCGGGTGCTGGCTTACGGTCGCTTCTGCAGCTTGTCGAGAAACAGTGCTGCCACAAGTGCGCTGACTGTGGCGAGATGGTCCACAACTCCGCCGTCGTCTGCCCTGGCTGCAGGAAGGAGCAGCCGCTGCCATACCGCAGGGTTGGACTCTTTGCGCTCGCGTCATCCGCGTCCGTCAATTCCGCCGATGCGGCGGACGTGCTGCGCCACCACAGGCGGTTGCTGTCCGCGCACCGCTGTCCGCTCTGCGCATCGCCGCTCAAGGACGGATTCGTATGCGACAGGTGCGGAGCCAAGGTCTGGGAGCAGGGCCTGACGCGGCGTGACCTTATTGGGCGGCTTGACACGCGCGTGATCGTCGCGACGCTTGTGGGCGTATTCCTGAGCGCGGTGCCGATCGTCGGTTTTGTGGTAGCGGTCTTCATGCTTAACCTCATGGCGATCGGCGTGATCCAGCTCTACGAGGACCGGTTTGGGCGCATCGTGTCACGCTTTATCTTCAAAGTAGTGAAGTGGACGCTGTTGCTTCTGGCAATCGTGCTTTCGTTCCTCCCATTCGTGGGAATTCTGCTGCTAGTGCCGTATGTTGTCCGGTACATGTGGCTCCGCAAACGTTTCCTGGCGGGGACCGGGACGGCAGGGACCGAGTAGGAGCGATCTCCGTATCGGGATTTATGCTATAATATCCGCGACCCTTTCAGCAAGGAGAGACATGGCCGAAGAGAAAAAGAACTTTGAGGACTCGCTGAAGAAGCTGGAGAAACTTGTCGCGGAGATGGAATCGGGGACCCTGCCGCTTGACGAGATGATGAAGCGTTTCGAGGAAGGGCGCCAGCTCGTCTCCTTCTGCACGGCCGAGCTGGAGACGATCCGCCAGCGAATCGAGAAAGTGACATCCGTCGTTCCTGAAAAGGTCGAACCTTTATGACAAAAGACATCTACGTCCAGGCAAGGGCCGACCATGTGGCGTCGCTGGCGAGCGCGTCGCCGCTGTCGGCAATCGAGGAACTCATCTGGAACGCGCTAGACGCGGACGCGCGGGAGGTGCGCGTGGACCTGGTGACGAACGCGCTGGGCGGGATCGACGCCGTACGCGTGTCGGACGACGGCACGGGCATCGACATCCTGCGCGCTGACGAGACGTTCGGGTCTCTCGGCGGCAGCTGGAAGCGCTCAGACGGCGCGACGACAGTTACGCGCCACCGTCGCCTGCACGGGCGCCACGGGCGCGGCCGCTTCAAGACTTTCGCGCTGGGGAGCCACGTCGAGTGGCGCACCACCATGCGAGCTGGCGGCGACCTGCTTTCCTACATACTCTCTGGCGACTCCACGGAGCCGGGGGTCTTCCACGTGGCCCCGGCGGAGGGGACAGGCCCCGCGACAGGAACGGAGGTGCTGGTGACGGGCGTGCACGCGAACGTCGAGAGCCTTTCCGACGCGACGGCCGCGGTGCAGGCGCTCGCGGCGAAGTTCGCGCTCTACCTGAAGGCGTATCCAGACGTGTCGGTGTACTACTGCGGACTTCCGGTGTCGCCGGTGATCGTGCAGCGGCACACCACCGACTACAAGATCGACCTTGGCGGCGGGCAGGTCGCGAAGCTGGAGGTGATCGAGTGGCGTCGGCGCTTCCCGGGGACTGGGCGACTCGTCTTCTGCGGTCGCGACGGCTTCGCGCTCCATGACCGCCCCGCCGGCGTGCGGCCCGGCTGGACGTACAGCTTCACGGCCTACCTCGTCTCGTCGCGCTTCGGAGAGCTGGCCGCCGAGAACGCGCTCGTGATGGACGAGCTGCACCCGGAGGTGCGGGCGTACATCGACGCGGCGCGGCGCATCCTGCGCGACCACTTCCGGGCCCGCTCGATGGAGGATGCCGCGCAGCGCATCTCGAAGTGGATCGCCGAGAAGAGCTACCCGTTCGCTGCCGACGACGTATCGCCCGAACGCAAGGCCTTCGACGAAGGCGTCACGGACATGCGTTCGCATCTGGACGGATTCGACTCGCTTCCCGCAAGCGAGCGCACCTACCTCTTCGCGCTTCTCCGCAAGTCGCTTGCCAGCCACTAGGAGGTCAACATGCCGGTTCTCTCCCACCTTTCGCCCTTCACCCTTCACCTTTCGCCAACCTTCGCGCTTACCAGCTCGACGTGGGACGGGCTTTCCGACGGCGTTGCGATCCTCATCATCGCGGCGCTGCTGATCGTTGGGCTGTTCCTCGGCTACGCGCTGCGCGGACTGGTGGGGCGCTGGCAGGCGGAGTCGATCGAGAAGCGGATGCGACTGCGCGAGGAGGAGACGGAGAGCGAGATCAAGGCGCGCCTGAAGGAGGCGGACATCGCCGCTAGAGCTGCCGTGGTCAAGGCGCGCGAGGCGTTCGAGGCCTCCACCAAGAAGCGCCGCGAGGAAATCCAGAGCGTGGAGGACCGCCAGACGCAGCGCGAGGCGAACCTCGACCGCAAGGCTGCGTCTCTCGACGAGCGAGAGGCCAAGGTAAACGCCAAGGCGGCGGCGGCAGACTCTGCGGCGAAGGAGGCGTCCGACAAGACGAATGCCGCAGACGAGCGCCTCAAGGCGTTGGCGCGCATGACGCACGAGGAGGCGCGGCGCGAGATACTTCGCATGGCGAACGCCGAGCTGCGCGAGGATGCGGCAATCCTATCGCGGCGTATACAGGAGGCTGCGCGCGAGCAGGGCGAGACTGTCGCGGCGCGGATCGTGGCGGACGCAGTCCAGCGGTGCGCGGTGGCGCACGTCAACGAGCTTACCACCTCGGCCGTGCCGTTGCCGGGACCGGAGATGAAGGGCCGGATCGTCGGGCGCGAGGGGCGGAACGTCCGCGCGTTCGAGGCGGCGACGGGCGTGACGCTGCTGCTTGACGACGCGCCGGACACTGTCGTGCTTTCGGCGTTCGACCCCTTGCGCCGCGAGGTGGCGCGCCGCGCGCTCGCGTCGCTGATAGAGGATGGGCGCATCCACCCGGCGTCGATCGAGGCGGCGGTGACGGCTGCGCGCGAGTCGGTGGAGAAGTCGAACGCGGAGGCGGGCGAGGCCGCGGCCGCGGAGGCGGGGGTGCCTGGCCTGCCGGCCGAGGTGACTAGGCTCATGGGATCGCTCGCGTTCCGCACGTCGTTCTCGCAGAACGTGCTTAGGCATTCCGTGGAGGTGGCGCTTCTTATGGGGGCCATGGCGGCCGAGATGGGGCTGGACGCCGCGAAGGCGCGCCGCATAGGATTCCTGCACGACATAGGCAAAGCCATGACATCCGCGACGAAGGGGGCGCACGCGGCGCTGGGCGCCGAGTGCCTGAAGTCGCACGGGGAGACTGCTGACGTATGCGCAGCCGTGGCGGCGCACCACGCCGAGCCGGGAACAGACGGCGGCGTGTACGGAGTACTGTGCTCGGCGGCAGACGCGATCTCTTCCGCCAGGCCGGGCGCGCGCCAGGAGTCGGTGAGCGACTACGTGCAGCGCCTTGAGGACATCGAGAAGATCGCGCGCGCCCACGAAGGCGTGACTGGCGTCTTCGCAGTGCAGGCCGGACGCGACGTCCGCGTGCTGGTGGATCCGGCGAAGATCGGTGACCAGGAGGCGTCCGAGATGGCAGGCGCGATATGCCGCGACATCTCGGCGCGAGTGACGTTCCCGGGCATGATCCGCGTTACGGTCATACGCGAGCTCCGGTGCGTCGAATACGCGAAGTGACTTACGAAAGGCAATAGGCACATGAAAAACGCAACAGGCACGACAAATCGGCGCGCATTCATCAAGGCCGCGGCGGCGTCCGCCGCAATTGTCCCGTTCACCGGCTTTCCGGCCGTAGTGAAGCGGCGCGACATCAACTCCATGCTGTCGCACGCGTGCGTGGGCACAGGCAACATGGCGTGGGGCGACCTGAACGGCATCAAGAGCCACCGCGACGTGCATATAACCGCGCTGTGCGACGTGGACGCAAACTACCTGGAGCGTGCAAAGAAGGCGTGTCCTGACGCGCGCATCTACCGCAACGCCTACGAGATGTTCGAGAAGGAGGGGAACAAGATCGACTCCACGAACGTTTCGACGCCGGACCACACGCACGCGGGCTACGTGCTGGACGCCCTCGGGCGCGGACTCAACGTCTACGGGCAGAAGCCTCTCTGCCACGACATCTCCCAGTGCCGCAAGATAGAGAACTTGGCCGCCGAGAAGAAGGCCGTCACGCAGATGGGCACGCAGATAGCCGCTTGGGAGTGCGACCGCCAGACGGCCGCGTACCTGAAGAGCGGGGTTATCGGCAAGGTGCAGCACGTGTGGATATTCTCTAACCGTGGCGGGCAGACGACCGCGGACCACACTTGGCCGCTGCCGGAGGCTCCCGTGCCGCCCACGCTCGACTGGAAGACGTGGCTGGGCGATGCGCCGTTCCGTCCGTACGCGGCGAAGGTCTACCACCCGTGCGCGTGGCGCAAGTGGCGCGATTTCGGCACGTCGTGGCTGGGCGACCTCGGCCTGCACCTGCTGAGTCCGGTGTGGATCGGTCTCGGCCTCGGCAAGACCGGTCCGACCGCTGTCACCGCCGAGGTGCCGGAAGAGCCGGAGATCCTCCGCAAGCAGTACTGGCCGCGCATGTCGCACATCACCTGGGAGATGCCGGGCATCAAGGCGTCAGACGGACAGCCGTTCCCGATAGAGTGGTGCGACGGCAATCTTGTAGATCCCAATGTGACTGCCCAGACTCCCGCGAACTATCTGCCGCCGGCGAAGTTCAAGGAACTCTTCGCGAAGACGCCAATCGGCGAGCAGCCGCTCCAGGGACGTGTGATCGAGGGCACCGAAGGCTGGCTGCTTTCCGTCCACTACAACGTGTCGCCGGCCGTGGTGCTGAAGAAGGGCGGCAAGCCGCCGGCGCTGCCGCATGTTGGCGCGGCGTGCACGCACTGGCACGAGTGGGTGAACGCCTGCCTGCAGGGCGGCCCCACCACGAGTTCCTTCTCGTGGGCCGGACGCCTCTCGGAGATGGTGCTGATCGGCAACGCCGCCATGGACAAGCCCGGAACGAAGCTTTGCTGGGACGCGGCCAAGGCCGCCTTCATCTGACGCCATGGCGCCGAGGCTGATAGCGGTTGCGGCTTGCGCGGTCTGGATGACTGCTGGCGCGGTCGAGTTGGTCGGCGGTTGGACGCTCGCGATGGATCCAGCCAACGCGGGCAAGACGAACGGCTGGGCGGCGGCCGTGCGGGCGGACGCGAAGCCGGCGCCGGTGCCCGGCGTGATCCAGCAGGTATATCCTCATTATTGCGGCGTGGCGTGGTACTGGCGGCGCGTGGCGCGTCCCGCGACGCGCGCGGGCGAGCGCGTGATACTCCGCTTCGGCGCCGTGGACTACTACAGCGACGTCTATCTTGACGGGAAGAAGATCGGCAGCAACGAGGGCGCGGAGAACACTTTTGAATTTGACGTGACCGACGTGCTCAAGGCAGAGTCTCTGCTCGCCGTGCGCGTGATCAACCCAGGCGAGGAGGAGATCGAGGGTTTCACGTGCAAGACCGTGCCGCACCGCAACAAGTTCGAGAAGATGGAGTTCAAGCCTGGCTGGTGCTACAACACGGGCGGCATTACGCTGCCCGTCACGCTTGAGGCCGTGCCGGCCGTGCGCGTGACGGACGCCTTCGTGAAGGCGGACTGGAAGACCGGACGCGTGGCGGTCGAGATTACTGCGCGGAACGACTCCGGCTCTCCCTGCGAGAAGGATGTCCCGTGCGTCATCATTCTTGATGATGCGACTCGGCCCATTTGCACCGCCTCGGCCCGCCGCACCCTGCCGCCCGGCGAGACGACCTTCGAGCTCTCCTTCGACGTGCCCAGATTCAAGCTCTGGAGCGTTGACACGCCGAACGTCTACACGCTCACGGTCGGCGGCTATTCGACGCGCTTCGGCTTTCGCGACTTCCGCGTGGAGAAGGGTTGGTTCACGCTCAACGGGAAGCGCATCTTCCTCAAGAGCGCGCATACCGGCAACCACCTGCCTGGCGGACTCGCCGTGCTGGACGCCGCCACGCCCGAGCTGGAATTCCGCGATTTCCAGAACATGAAGGCGATGGGCTACAACTGCGTGCGCTTCATCGCCACGCAGGCGACGCCGCGCCAGCTCGACTACTGCGACCGGCTGGGCCTCATGGTGTACCAGGAGACGTACGCCTCGTGGTGCCTCGCCGACTCGCCCCATGCTAAACGCCGTTTTCTCGACTCCATGCGCTGCGAGATGAAGCGCGACCGCAACCACCCCTCGCTCACTATCTGGGGCGCGATCAACGAGATGCGCCAGGGCGACTCCATCGCCGCCGCGCGCGACATGCTTCCCGAGATGCGCAAGCTTGACCCCACGCGCCTCTGGATCTACAGCTCCGGACGCTGGGACCTCTGGCCCAAGCGGCCCAAGGGCGAGAAGGGCACGTGGAACTACCAGTTCGACGGCAAGCCGGGTCCGGACTGGTGCGTCGGCTCCGTCTCCAACCCCGGCAGCGTGAAGTGGGACTGCGTATGGGGCGAGGACGGCAACCTTGCCAACAACGAAGCCAGCCTGCCCGGCAAGCACGGTCTCAAACCTGCCTGCGGCGACCTCCACTACTACCCCGGCTATCCGCACAACGCCGACGTGGTGCGCAAGCTCCGCACCTGGAGCGCGGACGCGAAGCCCTCGTTCATCTCCGAATACGGCATCGGGTCGCTCCTCGACGTGATCGACCACTGCCACGAGTTCGAGCGGCGCGGAATTCCGTCGACGGCGCCCGACTACGAGCGCATGGCCGAAATTCGCGACAAGTTTCTCGCGGACTGGAAGAAGCTCGGGCTTTCACGCTTCTTCGCGGATCCCGTCGATTTCCTGCGCGCTTCCGAGCGGATGAACGCCCGTACGCGGCGCGAGGGCTTCGACCTCATCCGCTCCAACCCGCGCTTCGTGGGCTTCAACCTCACGGGCGCGCTCGACCACGCCATCTGCGGGGAGGGGCCAATGTCGCTCTTCCGCCGGATCAAGGACGGCAACTTCGACGTGTTCCGCGATGGCTGGAGCGACTTGCGGTGGTGCCTCTTCCTTTCGAAATACAACTACTTCGCGGGCGACGCCGTGTCGTTCGAGGCCGTGCTCGCCGACTTCGACGCGCTGCGCGACGGCGACTACCAGGCGACGTTCGCGAT
>CACWSW010000002.1 GCA_902763655.1 uncultured bacterium | reverse complement strand
GCAGTCGAGCGACATGATCAAGCTGCACGCGCAGATGTTCAAGAAGCACGGCATGAGCTCGATCCGCAACTTCGACGCGCTCAACGACGTGAACAACCTTGAGTGGTCCGGCAAGTGCATCCACGACGCGGGCCTCAACCACGAGGTGGTGGTGACGATGATGGGCCTGCCGCCCGGCATCGACAACAAGGGCACGCACACGCCCGAGTTCTACCGCGACCGTCTGCGCATGATCATGGACGCGGGCATCCCGTTCGACCGCGTGGCGTTCAAGGACGCCTCCGGCACCTCCACGCCCACGACGGTCTACAACACGATGAAGCTCGCCCGCCAGCTGCTCGGCGACAAGGTGCACATCCAGTTCCACTCGCACGAGACGGCCGGCAACGGAGTCGCCTGCTACCTCGCCGCGCTGCGCGGCGGCGCCGACGGCCTCGACCTCTCGATGGCCCCGATGAGCGGCGGCACCTGCCAGCCCGACATCATCACCATGTGGCACTGCCTCGACGGAGACCCCGACTTCGGCTTCGACTTCGACATCAAGAAGATCAAGAAGGCCGAGGACTCCTTCAAGAACGCGATGCAGAAGTACTTCCTCCCGCCGGAGGCGATGAGCGTGAACCCTCAGATCGTGTGGAGCCCGATGCCCGGCGGCGCGCTCACGGCCAACACGCAGATGCTGCGCGACAACAACATGATGGACAAGTACGACGAAATGATCGCCGAGATGTACGACTGCGTGCGCCTCGGCGGTTTCGGCACGTCCGTAACGCCCGTATCTCAGTTCTATGCGCAGCAGGCGATTGCCAACGTCATGGCGCATGCGCAGGGCAAGGAGTCGTTCACGACGTTTGCGCCGGGCTATGCGAAGATGGTGCTCGGCTACTTTGGCAAGACGCCCGTCGATCCCGATCCTGAGATCGTGAAGAAGGCCGCCGCGTTCATGGCGTCGAGCGACCTCAACAAGCCGTATTCCACGCCCACCACGAAGACCGTCCTCGAAATGAACGACGCCGATCCCCGCAAGGGCGGCGCGGTCGCGAAGAAGATGCTTGAGGACGCTGGGCTGCCCGTGACCGACGAGAACATCTTCATCGCCGCCTCCTGCAAGGAGAAGGGCATCCTCTTCCTCAAGGATCCATCGAAGGCGCCGATGGGCTGCCGCTTCGCCGAAGCGGGAGGGTCGCCGTCCTCGGCGACCGCAAAGGGCGGCCCCGTCACGGTGACGATCAACGGCAAGGCGTACGGCGTGGAGATCAAGGGCGACGGCAAGGCCGTTGTGAACGGCAAGCCGGTGGAGTTCAAGGCGGAGAGCGGACTGAAGTCCGCCGCTCCGATAGCGGCCGCGCCGGCGGGCGGCACGGAAGTGAAGGCGCCTGTGCCGGGTACGGTGCTGCGCGTCACGGCGCAGACCGGCACGAAGGTGGCGAAGGGCGACGAGATCCTCGTCATGGACGTGATGAAGATGGAGACGCCCGTCACGGCTCCGTGCGACGGAACGGTTACGCTGAACGTGGCCGCCACGGACAAGGTCGCGACGGGCGACACGCTCGCGACGATAGCGTAATTAGGAGAAAAGCAATGGCTGTTGGACCTTGGCAAATTCTGCTGTTTTTATTCGTGCTTGCGATCCCAGTTGTAATCGTGGGAGTGGTAGTGGCTGTTGTTTATTTCGTTTTGAAGTCACAGAAGCCACAGACGCCGCAAGATGGGCAAAAGTCCATAGGACAGGAAATCAAGAGTTGACATTCATGAAAAAAGCATCAGTTGCATTGTTCGTTCTTTTTGCTGCGGCTTGCGTTTGGGCCGACGGCGACTGGAGAGACACTCTCGGGAAGGTGAAGGACCTTTCGGGCGACACGGGCGTCGCCGGGTTTATGCGCAAGGAGGCGCCCGCATACATCACCGGCAACTTCGCGGAGAAGGACCGTCCGGCGGCGCCGGACCTCACGAAGCCCTTCGGAAATCCGGCGGCGTACGCGAACAAGAACGGCTTCTGGGTCCTGAGCGACGCCCATGCGGCGAAGCTCTCCACCGAAAAGCACCCCGTCAAGAAGGGCGACTGGATCGGCGGCTACTTCGACGATTCCGGTGCGTTCGTGAGGGGGCACGAGGTGAAGGTGCTGGGCGGTCTTCCCTACGGCATCGGCCAGCTGATCATGATTCCGCTCTGCCTCGTGATGATCTACCTCGCGATCGTGAAGGGCTTCGAGCCGCTCCTCCTGCTGCCGATCGGCTTCGGCGGACTGCTCGCGAACTGTCCGCTTGGCGGCGTTACGGCGCCTGCGATGATGCACGACGGCCTCATATCGTTCCTTGCTTCGGGCCTTCCCGTGATGCAGGGCGGCATCGTCGAGCCTGGCGGGTTCCTGTACTACTTCTTCAGGTTCGGCATCGACACTGGCGTGTTCCCGATCATGATCTTCATGGGCGTGGGCGCGATGACCGACTTCGGTCCGCTGATCGCGAACCCGAAGATGGCGCTCCTCGGCGGCGCAGCGCAGTTCGGCATCTTCTTCGCGCTCTTCGGCGCCCTCGGCTTGGCGGCGCTGTTCGGCGCGGACTTCTTCATGGGCGCGGACCCAATCAAGGCCGCGGCGTCCATCGGCATCATCGGCGGAGCTGACGGCCCGACGGCCATCTGGCTCACGTCGCGCCTTGCGCCCGACCTCCTTGGCGCGATCGCGGTGGCGGCGTACAGCTACATGGCGCTCGTCCCGATCATCCAGCCGCCGATCATGAACGCGCTCACCACGCAGAAGGAGCGCCTAATCAAGATGCCGCCGCTCCGCGAGGTGAAGAAGATCGAGAAGATCTGCTTCCCGCTGATCGTGCTGCTTCTATGCGCGACGCTGCTGCCGAGCGCCGTGCCGCTCATCGGCGCGCTGATGCTGGGCAACCTCGCGAAGGAGGCGGGCCCCTCGGTGGCGCGCATCTCGGACACGATGTCCAACGCGCTCATCAACATCGTCACCATCATGCTCGGCCTTTCGGTGGGCTCGAAGCTCGCGTGCGAGAAGTTCCTCTCGGGCACGACGCTCGCGATCCTCGCGCTCGGCCTCTGCGCGTTCTGCGTGGGCACGGCGGCGGGTGTCGTCATGGCGAAGATCATGAACCTCGTCTCGAAGGAGAAGGTGAATCCGCTCATCGGCTCGGCCGGCGTCTCGGCGGTGCCGATGGCCGCGCGCGTCTCGAACAAGGTGTCGCTAGGCAACGACCCCACGAACTTCATCCTGATGCAGGCGATGGGGCCGAACGTCTCGGGCGTGATCGGCTCGGCCGTCGTGGCCGGCGTCCTCTACACATTGTGCAGATGACGTGCCGCTCCCACATCCTGCATGCGTTCGCCGTCGCCGCCATGCTGGCGGGGGCGGCGTTTGCGCAGGAAGAAGGGGAGCGGAAGGTGTCGGCCGCGGAGCGCTTGCGGAGCCTGCCGAAGCTCGCTACGGCGTGCGACGGGCTGGTAGGCGTGCTGGCGGCGGACGTGCCCGGCGACGAGGTGGGATTCCGCCTGCCTATCCTGCAGTTCGTGTCTAGCCAGGTGCGCGAGCTGGAGCGAGCATACAAGCTCCAGATGCCGAAGCGCGAGGGCATCGGCATCTTCGTGAACGTGGGCGACGGCCGCACTAACGACACGCGTGTCATTGCGCGCAGGACGCGCCGACCGGGCGGCGACGTGCAGACGCGCATCGTATTGCCCTCGCCGGGCTTCTCCGATCTCGACGAGCTGCGCTTCGCCGTGGCGCAGGCGTATTTTCGCGCGTGGATCTTCCGCAACGGCGGCTCGACGAACGAACTGCCCGAATGGGTGGTGCAGGGCGCGGTTCGCGCGACGAACGCGGAGACGGCGCACGACGACACGCGCTTCGTGCTTGGGCTGTGGAGCCAGGCGCGCCTGCCGTACTTTCCGGCGCTCTGCACTGACATGCGCAAGGCGAAGGGGACGGGCGCGTCGCTCTCGGGCTACCTCGTAGCGTGGATGAAGGAAAATCATCTGGTCAAGCCGCTCTTGGACAACCTCGCCGCGGGCAAGCCGTGGGACGGCAGGCGCCTCGCGGCGGAACTCACGGGGGAGACGGATCCGTTCCTCCAGGACCGCGCCTCGGACGAGCGGTTCGCGCGCCTGACGCGCGCGGTGCTGTCTCCGGGCCGCGCCAGCGACTGGGACCTTTCGGTATTCACCTCGCGGCTTCTGCTTTATCCTCCGGTCTTCGACAGGAGGGACGGGCTTTCCTACACGTTCCGCGAGGCGGTCGCCCTGGCGGCCGAACGGAAGAATGTCCGGGAAGCGGCCTGGCAGAAGGCGCGCGAGATGCCGTTCTGCGCCATCGGGCGCGGCGACGCGCTGGCGGATGTCGCGATGAGCTATCGGGAATTCCTGGTGGCGGCGGCGCAGGGGAAGTCCGCCGACGAGCTTAAGCCGCTCCTGGAAGCGGCGGACGGGAAGATGAACGCGATACTGGAGGAGCAAAAGAAATGAAGACGGAAGAGACGATAACAGACCGTGCGGTCGATCCCGACATCCTCGCCTACACGGTGGGCGACGACCCTGTGCTGGACAGGGAGTTGACGACGTGGGACTGCATGGGCACGGCGGCGCACGTGACGATGCTCTCGGAGATGCCCGTCGAGCCGCCCGTGGTGACGAAGGACGAGGCGGCGCGCGTGCGCGAGGAGCTGGCGAAGGTGGTCGCGGCCGCTAAGGCGGGCGAGTTCACGATCGAGGAGTCCGACCAGGACGTTCACATGGCCGTGGAGCGCCGTCTCACCGAGACCTTGGGCGACCTGGGGAAGAAGATCCACACGGGCCGCAGCCGCAACGACCAGGTGGCGGTGGACGTGCGCCTGCACGTCAAGGACCAGTTGCTCGGCCTGGAGGACGAGCTGGCCGCGCTCGCAAGGGCGCTCGTGGATTTCGGCAAGGCGCACGACCGCGTGCCCCTCGTGGGGCGCACGCACCTGCAGCCCGCCATGCCGTCGTCGGTGGGAGTGTGGGCGACGGGCCACGCCGAGATGCTCCTCGACCAGACCGAGAACCTCGAGGCCGCATATCGGCTGAACGACCTCTGTCCGCTCGGCTCCGCGGCCGGGTACGGCGTGCCGCTCCCGCTCGACCGCAAGCGCACGAGCGACCTTCTCGGCTTCGCGCGCCCGCTCCACAACGTGTTCGGCGCGTCGATGGCGCGCGGCGAGGACGAGGCGGCGCTCCTCTGCGCGCTTGCGCAGATGATGTCCGTCCTCTCGCGCCTCGCGGAGGACATGATCCTCTTCTCGATGCCGGAGTTCGGCTACTTCCGCCTGCCGCGCGCATACTGCACGGGCAGCTCGATCATGCCGCAGAAGTACAACCCGGACGTTCTGGAGCTGGTGCGCTCCAAGACGGCGCAGGTGCTCGGCCTCGCCACGGCCTCGCTCTCGCTTCTCCACGCGATGCCGGGCGGATACAACCGCGACCTGCAGGACTGCAAGGGCCTCTACATGAAGGGGCTCTCCATCGCCCGCACCACGCTCCGCATCCTCGCGAAGGTGGTGGCCGGCATGTCCATCGACGAGGATGCGCTAAGGCGCGGCTTCATCCCGGGCGTGTTCGCGACGGACGTGGCGCTCCGCAAGGTGGCGGCGGGCACGCCGTGGCGCGAGGCGTACCACCAGGTGCGCGACAATCTGGAGGCGCTTTCGTCCGAGGACCCCGACGCGGCAGTCGCCGCGAAGACGCACGCGGGGGCTACGGCCGGCCTCGACTGGAGCTTCTACGCGTCGCGCCTTGACGCGCTTGCGCGGTCCGTAGCCGAGCGTCGCGCCGCCTTTGATGGCTGCCGTAGGGCCCTGCTGGGCTAAGTTCGGGGCGGAGGACAATTTTTTTTACTTTCCCAATTGTCATTCCTCCTCCAAATCGTGTATACTATGGACAGATTTTGATGGGGAAGTGTACACTTCCGCAACTGTTCCGTGTTGCAAACAAACGGAGATGGACATGAAGAAGAGCATTTTGTGCATATTGGTCGCAGCGCTCGCGATGATCGCGGGTGCGACGCCGGTTACATCTTCGCAGGCGAAGCAGGCTGCGCGCGCGTGGGCGCAGAAGAACGCGGCGTTCGCAGGGAAAGACGTCGCGGTGACTGGTTCGGCCGTGGCCGTCGCGAACGAGGACGGCGTGACGCTCTGGTACCGAGTGGCGCTGAACAACGGCTCATGCCTTGTCGTCTCTCCCGTGACGGAGCTGGAGCCGGTCGTCGCGTGCCTGGAAAACGTATCTGCGGAAGGCTTGCCTTCCGGCCACCCGATGCGCGCTATGCTTGAGCGCGACATGGCGGACCGCCTGCGGAAGCTAGGTCTTTACGTACCCGCCTCGACCGGTCCCGCGCTCATGGGCGCCGCGCCTGCCGCATCGCAGGCGACGCCCGAGGATCCCGCGTTCGCCGCCTGGGCAGAGCAGGGGCGCGGGAAGTGGGCGCGCCTCGTTGGTGGCGGTGCGCAGCTGATGGCGGCGAAGGAGGATGGCGTCACCGAGATCGCGATACAGATGGGCATCGTGGACGGCTTCGAGAAAGGCGGCCGGTTCACGCACTGGAACCAGGGCACTGGCGGCGGAGGGTTCTGCTACAACTACCACACCCCGAACCACGCCGTCTGCGGATGCGTTGCCACGTCGATGGGCGCGATGATGCAGTTCTTCGCCGTGACGGGTTGCGTTGCCGATGCCACGTGCCCGAGCGGACTCGTCCGCGAGACGCAGGACGGCGTCGTTGGAGCCACTTACAACGGTGGCGGCGCGGGAAGCTATCGGACTAAAGGCGGCACGTACGACTGGTCGATCCTCGACGACAAGACAGATCGGGCTGGTTACAACGACCTTTCCGACGCCCAGCGCGAGCTGCTGGGGCGCGTGGCGTACGACTGCGGCGTGGCCGTGGCGATGGCGTGGACGGACGGCGAGTCCAGCGCGTACGTGATGGATGTCGCGTCCGCGCTCCGAAACGTGTTCGGCTTCAAGGACGCTCGTGCCGTGTTCAATCCGACTGAAGACCAGTACGTCAAGCTCATATACCACCAGTGCCGTGCGGGCGCGCCCGTGCAGCTGGGCATTCAAAGTACGGCTGGTTCCGGCGGACATTCCGTCCTGGCCGTTGGCTACGGCGAGGACGAGGACGGCGTGCCCCGCACGCGCATCTTCACGGGATGGGGCGGTTCCGGCGACGGCTGGTACGCCCTGCCGTACATCACGACGGCGAGCGTCCCGGGAGGCGGCAGCCATAATTTCGATGTGATCCAGCAGCTCGTCACGATGATCGGCTACGATACGGACGAGACCGTCCCCGTGGTCGGCCACATGGACGCGCCTGGAGAGGCGATCGACGTGCCGGGCGTGTCGCGCACCATATACTCGAACGAGTCCGGCTACTTCGGGACGCGTGTCGCTCCTGGCACGACCGACTGCCGCCTGCTCTGCCGCGGGAAAGAGGCGCAGTTCGAGATAGGTGCCGCCGCCGCCGTGGAAGAGGACGAGTTCTGGGTGACTGATGCGGACGGCCTTTGCTCCGCCTTGCCGGAAGAGATCGAGTTCATCCTCTTGAACAGCTCGGTGGCGTACACCTTCGCGAAGGCGAAGGAGATGGCGCTTGCGGAGGGCAAGGCGATCCTTCGCATCAGCGGCGTGACAGGCACCGAGCCTACGACGAACCTTCTGGCATACATCTATGCCATGGACGAACAGAACGTGGGCGACTTCACGAACAAGTTCGTCTACTTCTTCTCCTCCGCGAAGGCTTCCAATCCCGACCTGCCCGACGGCAACCCGTCGATCGGCGTGTTCCTTCCGAGCGATGCGGAGCAGAGCGGCCGCTGGCAGTACGTGAACGGACGCCTCTCGTACGGCTACGGCTACTCCACGGAGCTTGAGCAGACGGTGACGAACGACTACGAGGTCGCAGAAGACGAAGCGCACTACACGATAACGAACGAGGCGTATGTCGCGTCCTGGCGCAACGTGGATGAGAATGTCTACACCAACCTGCCGTACACAATCGATGGCCTTCTGGAGATGACGCAGTTCGTGCTGGACGAGGGCTGGGACGAGTTCTGCCGCAGGACGCACGGCATCACGCTGACGGTGGCGGCCGAGCCTTCCGAGAGCGGATTGCCCGATCCGGCATTCGGCGTCCACGAGAACACGTACACGAACGCCCAGGAGGTCACCGCCATCGCGCCGGACGGGGAGGTCACGAACGACGCGCAGACGGTCGTCTCGGAGTACTCCGCCTGGACGCTCACGGTTTCGAACACGGTCGCGGGCGGGCGGGCGACCGTCACGAAGGGCACTGGCGCGGAGGCCGTGTTCACGCTGTCTTCCAACGACGTGGCCTATCTCGTCTGGAAGCTCGAGCCCAAGTTCATGAAGATTTCGATTCGCGATGAATACGACAGCTTCTACGGGGACGATTGCGTCGCTTCGCCCGGCAGCGACTGGTATCCGTACGGCGAAACGGTGTCGTTCACCGCAACGCCCGGCGCCGAATTCTACTTCGACCAGTGGGGTTCCGACACTGGTTTCGACCTGCCCTACTACCTTGACTCGTTCAGGTATCAGCCGACGATCTCCTTCCGAGTGGAGGAGCCGCTCTCCCTGGTCGCGTCCTATAATCCCGGCGATTCGGATCCGGAGGAGGAGGTTTCCGCCGAGGCGCAGACGCTGACGGTCATGTCTCTTTGCGCAGACGGCGAGTCTTACGTGCTGCTCGACGACGACAACCTGCCGGCGACGTCGGTGACGATCTATCCCGACGGTACCACTCAGCAGGTGGACGACGACATCGAGCTGCCTGCCGAGACTTCCGCCTCGGGATCCATAGCGGCAAACGCATTCACCGACGGGGACGGGGCTGGATGGAAATGCGTGGGCTGGATGCTGTGCGACATGCGGGGCAACGTGCTTGCCGAAGGCAACGGCACGATCACGTCCCGCTTCGTCCTGAAAGACGCCGCCTGGCTGTACTGGATATGGGAGGGCCAGACGGAGGAAGAGGACGACCCGGCGGAGGAACGCCAGCCGGCGAAGGTTCCCTACGCAGACGAGTCGCTTCAGACTTCGCCGCTGACGATCAAGGCGAACGCCGACGGGACGCTCACGGTGGAGGCGAACATAGGCAACGCCGTGAAGGGGTGGTGGTACGTGCTGAAGACGGCGGGCGACCTGGCTGGGCCGTACGCGAAGGCGGACGGAGCCGATTGCGTGAAGCTGGCCGAGGCTGACGGGACGCTCAAGCTGAGCTTCACGTTCACGCCGACCGAGGAGAAGCGCTTCTACAAGGTGACCGTGGAGGGCGACAAACCTTGAAATTTCACGCTTGCCCCATTCGGGCCGTAGTGCTAAAATGAGGGCGTGCTTTTGAGGAGATTAAATCTGCGAAGGGCATAAGACAATGAGGAGACGTCTGAGACTAGGACGCATCGCGCCGCGGATGGCGGCGGTGATGGTGATTCTCGTGGCCGCGTGCGGCTGCGAGAAGGATGCTTCTTCGCCCGCCGGCGCCGCGACGAACGCGCCCGCCGCGTTTGTTCCGCGCACGAAGGATCCGGCGTACAAGAAGGCGCTGAACGACGTGCAGAAACTCCGCAAGGCTCTCGCGGCGGAGCGGATGGAGGTGGTCGCGCAGATGGAGAATCTCGTGGCGCGCGCCCGTGCCGCCTTGCCGGAGGGAGCGACCGAGCTGCAGATACGCGACGAGCTTCTGAACAACCCCAGGAAGTACCCGGGCTGGCGCGAGCTTTCGCGCAAGCTCCGCGAGCTGAACGCGCTTGCGGAGAAGGAATTGGCGGACACGCGTCGTCTCGTGACGGCGCGCATCAGACAGGAACAGAATGACCTTTCCAAAGAAGAGAGGCGGTAGCAAATGAAAACATACAAGAAGTTTGGAATCGCGGCGGCCGCGTTGGCTGCGCTTGCGTGCTCGGTGGCGCTGACGGCTTCTGCCGCTGACGGCGACATATGGTCTATCCGTCGCGCGTCAGGTGGCGACCACGGCACCGAAACGCTTTCGATGTCCGACAATCCCGTCACTGCGGGCCAAAAGGTCAAGTTCAAGCTCCGCCTCCTCAACCGGGATCCGCAGGCGAACTACACTGCCCATGGCGGCGCAGCGTCGGCCTCCACGTGGGACAACCGCTGGTACTTCAAGTACGTCGGCGCGGGCGGCACGAACGAGGCCGCTTCGGCAGCGTCGCTCTATCCGCCAAAGGTGGGCGTGTGGGTGAGCGGGCGCTACCAGTGGGCCGATGTCGAGAGCCTTGCTCCGGTAACGTACGTCTCCGGCGGAAACGAAGTGGTGAACTACGACTTCACGGACCTCATCTGCTCCTACACGGCGCAGCCGGGCGACTTCGGCCTGCTGACGCTCGCCGCGGGCTCCGAAAGCGCGCCCGTGGAGGCCGCATCCGACAACGAGGCGACCACCTACTGCATGAAGAACAGCGCCTACTGGGGCATCTACGACAAGGAGACCACGACGAACGCCTGCAACCTCAAGCTGACGAGCCAGTCGGAGGGAGCCGTTTCCTCGTACGTGACGTTCCCGACGGACGACAACCCGAAGTTCGTGCAGGATCGCGACCTGTCCCAGGCCGGCATCTATATCCGCACGATCGACTTCGACGACTACAAGTTCAGCGACGACGTCTGGCGCCGGATCGCCGCAAACGGCACGTCGTCCTACGTGAACAACGGCAACGCGAAGCGCGCGCCCGCGCTCTCTATCCCCGGCGCCGTGGCCACGGACCACACCGTGACGCTCTACGCCTGGGCGGAGGACGAGTCCGTCGCCTACATGAAGGACGGCGTCGAGTACGACTTTGGCGGCGGCGTGACGCGCAAGGTCATCCACATCCCGATCGCGCCGGCGGACGGCGAGATCAAGGAGATTCCCGGCGGCATCTACGCGGCCGGGACTGCTGGCCAGACCACGACCATCTTTCTCTCGGCCACGCCTACCAACATCTTCCGCGCCGGCGTGATGATAACGAACTTCGTCACGAAGACGGTTCTCATCGGCGAGCCGGAACCGCCGTCGATCGTGGTGAAGCCCGGCGGCGCCTCGGACTGGACGGCCGTGGCCGGCTCGCCCGCCGAGATCGTGCCCATTACCGTGGAACTCGAGGGCATCGCCAGCTACGCGCGCGACCTTGATGTGACCGTGACGGCGGAGATGATCAACTCGTCCGCCAATCCCTACGATTTCATCGGCCTCTCGTCCTTGGCTTCTGGCGACCCCAACGGCACAAGCGCGACCGCGACGATTCGCGCAGGTACCCAGTCCGCTTTCGTCTATGCCTACGTGAAGCGCGCGAGCGACGACACGTCCACCTCCACGAAGGGAATATCCATCAAGGCTTCGATCACGGACGCCGCCGCAATCGCGGACTTCTCCGGCGGAATCATCCCCGGCACGCTCCACATCCTGCCCTCGAAGCCCAAGATCACGTATCCGGCCACGGACACGATCTACTACGACGTGCCGGCGGGCGAGGAGTTCGAGATGTCGTTCAACGTGGACGATGCCGTCGGCGAGCTTACCGGCAGCTACACGCTGGAGTACACGCTCACCGGCATCTGGTCGACGATGAACACCAAGACGCTCGATGTCGGCGTGCCGAGCGGGACGGACAACACGCTCACCACAAACCTCATCTTCAACACCAGCTTCACGAACGGCCTCTTCCGCGTGAAGAACCAGGACGGCTACATGTCCGACCCCATCCGCCTGACGGTCAACGTGTTCGCGAAGCCGCTCGTCGGCGCGACGCCGTACGACCATGTGGGCTCCGACGGCAATCCGTCGCGGACGTACAACGAAGGCGATAACGCGAAGCTCACGTTCACGCTCGGCACGCCGTTCGCGCTGGCCGATGCGGGCTACATCTTCCTGGTGCCGCAGACGGACGCGTCGTCCAACCTCGTGAACACGACCGCGTTCGAGCAGGGCGTCCGCATCGTGCGCGGCCAGTCGGCCACGGAGCGGCAGGCGTCGCTGCTGCTTCTCGACGGCGCTGCCAACACCGAGCTGCGCTACGAGTTCGAGATCTGGAACACGCCCACCAAGACCGAAGCGGGCGCCGTGCGCATCGGAACGGGCACCGACGGCTACGCCAGCGGCGAGATCACCCTCTACGTCGAGAACGTGATGCCGTCGGTGGAGGGCGTCTCCATGAGCGACACGCCGCTCTTCACTAACAACGGCACGATGGAGGCGAAGGCCGCGAAGGGCGTGACGAAGATCTTCAAGGTCGAGAGCGTGAACGAGCCGAGCGAGACGGTCGACCTCGATGATGCGAGCTTCCTGACCGAGTGGAAGTTCTACGAGGGCGGCACCGTGCTGTTCACCACCAACGTCTACGGCAATCCGTACCTCGCCGAAGTCCCATATGCCTTCCACAACTCCGGCACCAACAAGGTGACGGTGAAGGTGAAGGACAAGGACATGACGGAACAGCAGTTCAAGCAGTCGGCCGCATTCACGTTCTACGTGGATACGCTCGACGAGCCGACGATCTCAATGGTGCCGTACAGCGGCGGAGAGTTCTACTTTACCGAGGATCAGGTGGGGTCGATCAACGGACGCGTGTACGTGAATCTCAACATCGCGCCTACCGAGCCGATCGAGGTGGAGATCTCGGTGGTGCGCGACGGCGAGGACGATGGCCTGACGAGCGATCCCGTTCTGAACACGAACCGGCTCACCTTCGCCAGCGGCAGTACGAGCAAGTTCTTCTACTTCAAGGAACTTGACGGTGACGCAACCTTCACCATTAGCGCGAAGGTGATCACCCAAACGCAGAGCGTCGACCCGGAAAAGACCTGGGCGCAGTACTACATTCCTGAGGAGGAGGGTGGCTATGCGATGACGGTGGAGAACAACGCTCCGATGATCCTTGGCGTGGCCGACACCAACGCGGTGCCGGCGGGTCTCAACGTACCTGCCAGGCCGATCTCGTGGTCGGCGAGGGATGTCTTGCCCGATATCCGCGAAGGCATGACCGCCACCTTGACGGTCGAGGGCAACACGTTCGAGATTCCTATCACGACAACCAACGCCTCCGGTACGGTATATGGCGAGGTCCGCGGCTCCTACAGTCCCACGTTCACGAGTCCCGGCCTTAAGCCGGTTACCCTTGTCGTCACGGACAAGAACGGCAAGTCCGACACGCGGATCTATTACTACTTCGTCGACCCGTCGAAGGAGCTCTGGCTCCATCCGATAGGGCCAAGGCGGGGCGGCATATCGCCTTTGAGCATACGGTACTTCTCCACGGGCGAACTTGGTTCGGGTCGTGTGTGGGCCGATGCCGGGGCCGATCCGACGATTGAAAACTTCGACCAGAAGTGGACGTACGATCCGGGCGTGGGTTCCGCAAACGTGTTCGCCTTCGGCTACCGCAATGGCGAGGAAGCCACAGGCACGCTGGTTCCCGGCAAAGACTACCGTCTCGACAAGCCCGGCTACATCACGACGGGATCCGACCTCTACCAGGCCGACCCGATCCTCGACAGCTTCTTCTATTGCTGGATTCTCGAGACGAAGGCGGAAGACGGCAACTGGACGGGCGACTACCTCGGCGCAATCCAGCCTTCCGTTGGCACCGATGCGGCAGCCACGGCCAAGCAGGCCGTTGGCTTGCCCGAATACGACTCGGAGGCCGTCGTGTATGAGGAGCGCCACGTGACGGCCATCTTCTCCAAGGAAAAATATCCCAAGGACAACGTCGGCGACATCAACCAGGACGACATTCCCGACGTCTACGCGGCCTTTGTCGTGTGGGATGGCGGGTCTGTAGATGCGGGTGGCGGTGGCGGCGGGCGCCTCTTCGAGGTCGCTGGCTACGACAACGACCTGAAGTCGCTCAGGAACTTCAACGGCGACAACGACTACCTGCCGTCCAAGACGAGTGCCGGCGGCACCCTCATCCCGAACATCTCCTCGCATTGGGCCACCTACGGCGCGCCGTTCACCGCCTACCTCGAGCTGCGCGGCTATGGCGAGGGCCTAAACTACCGCGCCAATACGCTGAGTGGCCGCGGCCGCAACTCCGGCGGCACCTGGATATCCGAGAGGGACTTCACGGAGGCCGAGTCCAACGCATGGGACACTGTCTACCACCTTGATCCCGACTGGACGCCGGAGAACCGCACCGACCCGACGGTTGACGACACCGACGACGACGGCCTGCCCGACGGCTACGAGTACTACATCTGGTACCACGCGTACGTCGGCTGGATGGAAGACGGCAAGCTGAAGCGCCTCGAAGGTTCGAAGTTCCAGCTCGAGGACATCGCCGTCGGCAAGAAGATCACACCCGAGGAGATCGCCAAGGCGTTCAACCCGAACGAATACGCCAGCAACGTCGACGAGCGCGACACGGACAACGACGGCCTCACGGACCTCGAGGAGTTCGCCATCGGCACGAACCCGGTACACTGGGACACAGACGGCGACGGCATCAGCGACTACTGGGAAATCATGCGCGGCCTGAACCCGCTCGTCGTGGAGGACGACACGACGGTTCCCGACACGAACCCCGACAAGGACTACATGGCCTGGGCGGAGGTCGGCAAGGACTACGCGCTCCTGACGCTGCCAGACGGGCGCATGTTCGCGGTGGCCAGCAACGGCAAGGGGCTGGTCGACAGCAGCGGCGAAGAGCCGACGATCATCGAGGACGGCACGAACACGGTGGCCGCAATCCCTGTCTACCGCTACGGCAACGCGAGTTCCACGCTGGTGCCGACCAACCGCGGCGCGTGGGCTTCAACGGACAAGTTCGCTATGAAGGGGAACGTGCAGGCTGCGTTCCAGGAGTTCACCTGCATCTTCAAGCCGCTGGACGCGGCCCCGATCGACTGGGGTGAAGACATCGATCTCTCGAACGTGGTCGTCAAGCTGAACCAGAAGCTCACGCTCGTCCACGAGCAGGTGCGCGCGCAGTACGGCTTCGATCCGCGCACGGCCTGGGGCATGAACGTGAACGGCTACGTCTGCAACCGCTGGGATCCCAACTTGAACCCGATCCACGCGCGCCGCGCGGGCGAGTCTGGCCGTGCGGTCAACACGAAGGCGTACTCGAATCTCGACGAGTACCTCCTGCTGAAGTACCGCTACATGACGTCCGGCGGGTCTCCTAACATGGACCTGAGCAGGTCCCTTTCCAAGGATCTTTCGGACTGGAAGAAGGACGGTCCGAGCGGAATCGGCAAGATATTCAAGGCTGGCACCACCAACCCGAACATCCGCTATGCCGACAAGACATACGGGAATTACGGTTCTTCGTCCTCCGCCGACGGCGAGGAGTCGGGCAACCTCACGACATTCACCGACAAGACGCACGGCGCGGACACCGACAGCGACGGCGTGCCTGACGGCTGGGAACTCTACGTGGGCTTCAACCCGAACTTCAAGAAGGACGGCATACTGGAGGTTGACGGCGACACGCTGGCGCTCGCCCGCGAGTATGCCGGCACGGATTCCTGCAACGCCTACTCGAACGCCGTCTCGCTCGTGGCGGAGACCGACTCCGATTCGGAGACCGAGGTCGCGACCATCTACAAGAACCATCCCGGAAACAGCAACGGCTGGTTCAACAAGTTCTTCCCGACCGACCCGTGGAGCGGCGACACGGACGGCGACTGCATCCGCGACGACACGGAAGGCGGCTCCTGGAAGAACGTCTGCGTCCTCAACAACGCGATGAGCTACTCCACTGACGGCAACGGACTGTACTCGTTCACGTTCATCTACGGCAGCCCCGCGGACGACAAGACCCTCTGCATCCGCGGCGGCGGCATGAACCCGTGCTCCGTGGATACGGACTTCGACCTCCTCCCCGACCCGTGGGAGATGTGCCATGCGGGCGTGAGGGCGCAAGGGGGGACCTTGCTCGGCGGAAGCTTTAGCAGGGCGGTCACGATGATATGCAACCGCAACGACGGACTGACCGGCGTGGAGACGACTAGCACCGACACCAACGAGACGAGCAGTGCCGCCGGCGTGTACATCACGGCCGGCATGGACGCCACGCTCGGTCCGCGCGAGGACAACGCCTCCTTCACGGGCGACGCATACACGAACCCGTCCTTCCGGGATCCGCGCACCCGCACCATCCGCAACTTCGACTTCGACGGCGACGGACTCCAGAACTTCCAGGAGTATCTCGTCCAGGCGCTCCGCCACCTCCGCTACGACGACAGCGAGACGCCTCTCATGGGCAGCTGGATGCCCGACGGCTCGATGTCTTCGCGCACGTTCATCGGATTCCTGCCGATGAACTACATGGACGGCGAGACGTTCTACTCGCAGACGAAGGACGCAGGCTTCGTCGGTGGCGGCGCGTGGCAGTTCCGCGAGCTCGGCTACTTCGCGCGGCCGCCGCACGAATGGGATCCGACCGCCTGCATCCCGCGCGCCATGTCGAACTACGGAGACGCCACGGGCTACAGGATCATGCTGCCGCCGCACGGCCTTTCTGGCGGCAGTCGCCTGGATCCCCTCGGCTACGCCTCCACCGATCCGCGCATGTGGGACTCGGACTACGACAACATGGACGACTACTACGAGCTCTTCCACGGCCTCAACCCGCTCCTCGGCTCGGTCGCAAACACGACGCCGGAAGGCATGCCTGACCTGTCAGGCGACGTGATTGCTAGGGCATACGCCGGCCAGATCTGCTTCTGGAGCAACGCCTGGACCGGTTGGCCGATGATGCCGCAGGACTGGCTCTCGGGAGAGGTCGCCTACCGCGACATCGACGCCGTCAAGTATCCGTGGATGATCGGCACGCCAGAGGCCGACGCCGACGGTGACGGTCTCCGCAACGGCGACGAGGCTCTCGTCGTCAACATGACGAGCCCGCAGCCCACGCATACCGACCCGACGCCCTTGTGGCTCACCGACTCAACCGCCCCGAACAAGGCGAGCTACACGTCGCAGTACTACCTGCTCGACGAGGAAATCTTCCTCTTCTATCCATGGCCGTGGACCGTAAGCGGCCAGACCGGCGACGGATCGTACACCAGCTTCCTCTTCTCCTTCGAAGAGAACGAGGGTTACGACACGGACCGCGACGGCGTGCCGGACGGCGAAGAGCAGCTCATGACCGCAAAGCCGATCTCCGATCCGCTCAAGTTCACGGATCCCGACCGCCGCCAGGCGCTCTGGTTCCCCGGCGAGAACTCGGCCGCCGTATCCTACTCGGCAGACTACCGTCGCCTCAATTACGCCGCGTACGACCTGTTGCGCCAGTTCACGGTCGAGGCCTGGATATGCCCTGAGGACGTCTCGCGCGACCAGGTGATCCTGGAGCGCGTGGCCGTGTACGGCGCGTCGACGATGTCCAACAACGTCGCGAAGCTCCGCGCCAACTTCCGCATCGGCATCCGGGCGGACGGCCGCCTGTACGGTCTCTTCGATACGAACGACGCCGTCACCTCCGGCGAGGGACCAGGCACGTCCTTCGTGCTCGGCACGGGACTCACAGCCAACGAGTGGCGGCACGTGGTGCTCGCCTTCAACGGTTCCACGCTGACCCTGTACATGGACGGCGTGGCCGTAGGCTTGGCTCCGACGGCTCTGATTCCTGCGAACGGGCTAATCAACTTCGTGGAGGACGCGGTTCCGAACATGTCCAACTTCCCTGTCCTCAACAACGGCTACACCGCCGTGCCCAGCGCGGTCGTTCTTGGTGCGCAGGCTCTCGACTACAACGGCATTGCGATCTCCGACAAGTCCGCATGGTCGTCCTACACGAACTTCTACAAGGGTTACATCGACGAAGTGCGCGTGTGGGACGGTGCGCGTCCGCTGGCCGATATCGTGACAGACATGAAAAAGCGCTACTCCTTCGACGACGTGTCGTCGATTCGCGATTCTGTCTATGCCGCTTGGGCCGCTGGCGCCACGCGCAACGACAACGACGGCAAGGACAACCTGCCGGCAGAGCTGATCGCGCACTACAACTTCCAGACGCTGCCTGGCGCCACCGACAGCAAATACGTGGCGTGGGAGCCGAGCGGCTTCACGAAGAACGTGCGCAACCTCGGCAAGGTCGAGGGCAACAACGTGCCGGGCGACATCTACTGCGGCTGGTGGTACGAGACGCCGGTCCACAGCACGGTGTACACCCATTACCGCCTCGTGCCGTGGATCCAGAACACGGTCGGACATCTGCCGCTCATGGACGGCTCGGCCCCGGATTCTCAGTTCTGGAGCGAAGGCTTCGGCGGCACGACCCCTGCCAGCGAGCTCGGGGTGGATAAGATACTGTTCCCGAACACTGCCAATCCCTATCCGTACAGCATCTTCACCATGGAGCGCCGTTTCCACCAGTTCGCGCTCGAGCGGCTGCGCGGGTACGGGCTTGACGCGAACAATGCCAGGGCCAAGTACGAGTACGAGTTGCGTACCACGATTGTCGGCTCTTCCGACCTTTTGCCGCTCGGCGGCGCGTTCGCGAAGCGCTGCGAGAGCATGTGGGACGGAAACGGTCCTGCGGACGCCTGGGAAATGACGGGACGCGATCTCAACGCGAACGGCATTCCCGACTGGTGGGAGAAACTCGCCATCTCGAGCTACGGTGCCGCTGCCGGCTTCGGCTGGGACACGATATTGACTTGGGATGGACGCGAGATGACCGCGCGCGAGGCGTACATTCGCGACCTCCAGCGCGGAATGGTTCCTACAGGCAAGTCGTCTGGCGCTGTCAACGGTACGTTCGTCGACATTGCCGACACGGACAACGACGGCCTGCCCGACTGGTGGGAGGACTTGTACGGCATTCGTAGCCAGAATGGCCTGGACGATGCCGACAACGACGGCCTCTCCAACTATGCCGAGTACCTTATCAGCGAGTGTTTCTCGAAGTACGGATTCCCGCGCGTAAGCCCGATCTTGTCGCAGACATTCGCACATGATCTCGGCCAGAAGGTGCCAGACTACTTCTTGAAGGTCGGTAAAACCTACCTCGGCGACATGTTCGCCGACCACGACTTCATCGAGGACTCGTGGGAAGACTTGTTCGATCCCGACCAGGTCTCCCGCTTCAAGTTCGACGCCTGGGCCGACCCGGACAAGGACGGCTGGAGCAACTACTCCGAGGTGCGTTCCGGCACGGATCCCACGAAGCAGTTCTCCATGCTGTTGGATGGCGAGACGTTGCCGGAAAGTCCGACGCCGACGATTCGCCTCAGGGTGTTCTACTCTGGCCGCGGCAATGAACAGCTTTCTGCGCCGTTGCTGATCGCGGCCTATCCCGAACGCTTTGCTCAGCAGTCCGCCCCAGATGCGGTCTGGAGCGTGTCCATGTCTGCTCCGCAGTCGTACAGCATGAATCTGGGCGCGAACACCGGCGATATCATGACCTTCAACTTGGGGCCGGGCTCCGTGGTTCCCGGATCCATAAATGTCGAGTTCCGAGACCCGAATGAGTTCAAGCATGAAGCAGGTGGCGGTGGCGTTTGGCTGCATCCATCGTCCACGACGTGGCAGCTGGGCGTAATTGAGTTCCTAGGTGAAGGAACGATCGATACTGCGCCCTTGCGCCGTGGATCTTGGGGTGGCGATGTCGGCTCTGTGACGTATGAGACCGGCGAAATGACGTTGGACTTGTCGAAATTGCAGGACTACCTCTATTTCGACAACACGGAAAATGTCTATAAGTACAGCGAGCCTCCTGTGTCGAACGATTGGGTGCGCCTCAACATGGCCAAGTCCTTTGTGAGAGTCCGTTGGTCCGGAATCGTCGCGTCCGGGAATGGTCGCGAATGGAATACCTGCCTTGCGATGCCGAACGTGTCGGGGCGTCTGCGCGAGGGCAAGACCATGTTCGAGGTGTTTGCCGACAAGAACGGGGATGGCCTCTGGACGCCCGGCGAGCCTTATGGTGCGGTGTCCGGCGTGGATGTCGGCTGGTCGGGGAATTCCGTTGCCATCGAGATGACGGACACTTCTCCCTCGATGATGCGCATAAACCTCCACGATGCGGTTGCAGCGTCTGGCTTTGAAGCGGTCACCCTCTTTACCGATCGCGGCATCCTTGGCAACGGCATGGCGCCGAACGTGATGGTTCCTGAAGGTACGAACATGCCGGCGCAGACATATAACTCTGTCCGCGTACGTGTCGCCGTCCAGGCCATCAACGGCCGGGAATACTATCAGGCGAATCCGTCGTCCGGAAAGGTCTATCCGAATGGCGTGTTCTTTGACAAGCGGATCAATCTGGCCGAGAACGGCATCTTGACCGAAGGGGACCTTCTTGCCGATGGCAAGTACGACCTCGGTTGGGGAGACTTCGCGGCGCAGGGGACACGTCTTGGCCTGGCTACGGCGAGCGTGACGAGCATGACATTCCGCGTAGTGCTGGGCGATGGCGAGATCCTGTCCTACAACACGAACAACAACTTGTCCGTTGCGTTTGTCAACCAGTACGAGGGTGCGTTGTCAAGCGCCATTCCCGTCTCGCCGCAGGGGGCGATCTACTCGCAGCCCACGTTCAGGTGGACGCACGACAATTCCATCGGCAAGGCATATCCCGCGTTCCGCCTTCGCGTCTGGAACTCGGCCACTGCCACTGGCGCGGCAAACCTGGTGTACGATTCCGGGGCTTTGCCTGCGCCGCCGCGGACCATCAACAGCGATGGCAACTACGAATACGCGTGGACTGCGCCGATCTATCCCGACATGATGACGCCACAAGGGAAGGTGTTCGCGACAACGAACAACTACTGGTGGTCCGTCTCGATGCAGGACGCGAAGTTCTCGACTCCGGGAGCGGAAACGCGTCAGGAGTTCCGCCTGGAGGCATCTGGACAGCTCGGGAAGATCAGCGACTACGGCATGATCAGGGCCAAGGTGCGCTACTTCGGGCCGGGTACGGTTGCGACCGGCAGGAGCAACGACCTTATCCGCGTCCAGGCGTTCACTTCGCCCGACTTCACGGGAATGCCCGCAGGCGAAGCGATGGTCACGGACCTCTCGCAGCTGTCGTCCGAAGGCGAAATCGACGTCAACGCTGTCATTCTGGGCGTCAAGCCTGGCACGTACTACGTCCGCGCGTTCATCGACACGGTCGGGGATGCGAAATGGTCACAGTGGGAGTCGTGGGGGTACGGCAACTACGTCGGTGCCGTGGATGCGGTGGCAGCCTCCGTGTCGCGTGGCCTTGCGGCCAACGTCGCCGCTACGGCGTTCCCGTACTCGCCTCGTCCCTACAAGGTTGCAGTTGGCGAGGAGCCTCCTGTCGCGGAGATCTACATCGAGGACATGGATTCGGATGCCGATCATCTGCCGGACATCTACGAGTACAATACGGAGAAGTCTCTCACCAAGCGTACGACGCCGACCGGAGCGACGTTCTTCACGAAGGTCAACACGAACCTGGCGACGACCGTCAAGTCGTACACGATGCTGAACGCCTCTTCTTCCGGTCAGACCTATGCGCCAATCACGCTGATGAACTCCATCATCTCCGGATCCGATCCGGCGGCGATGGCTGCGGCGATCGACCTCCTGACCGACAGTCCGGCGGGCGCGGAGAGCGTGGCCGTGAGGATCGACTCCTTCTCGCTGGCCGACGGACTCGCGCTGTCCATCACCTCCGACGTGCAGCCGTCTGACGCTGGCGACCTGTCGGTCTTCATGACGACGGATTCCGCGAATGTGAGGGTCGTCCTTGTGGCGTCCGATTCGCCCGACTTCGCCAACGCGAAGGAGACAGAGGTCAAGACCATCACGATCCGCGCCAACGTGGAGACGAAGGAGATCGTGTCCGCCGATGAGCTCCGCGACGCAATCGACACGGCCGGCCTGGGCAACTCCGCCTTCTTCAAGGTGAAGCTCGAGCAATAGGGTGGATGGAAGTTGCCGGATGTCGATTGCTTCTTTCGACATTCGGCATTCGGCGACCAACATCCCCCTAGTCAATCCCCGTTCCCCATTCCCCAATCATCAATCCTCAATCTACAATCTGCAATGAAGAAAGTCCTAGTAGTAAACGCCGGTTCGTCGTCGCTCAAGTACATGCTGTTCGACATGCAGGGCGAGAAGATGCTCTGCAAGGGTCTTGTTGAGCGCATCGGCATCGCGGGCTCTCGCCTCGTGTACTCCAAGGCGGGCGCCGAGAAGATCGTGAAGGAAATGCCGATCGCCAACCATGTGGCCGCGATCAAGGCCGTCATGGAGGTCTTGTGCGACGCCGCTATCGGCGTCGTCAAGTCCCTCAAGGAAGTGGACGCCATCGGCCACCGCGTGGTGCATGGAGCCTCGCTCTTCGCGGCGCCGGTGAAGATCACCGCCGCCACCAAGAAGGCCATCGCCAAGTGCTCGCCGCTCGCGCCCTTGCACAACCCGCCGAACCTCGACGGCATCATGGCCTGCGAGAAGGCGTGCCCTGGCGTGCCCAACGTGGCGGTGTTCGACACGGCCTTCCACCAGACGATGCCCGGCTGCGCCTACACCTACGCGATCCCGCGCAAGCTTGCGCGCAAGTACGGCATCCGCAAGTACGGGTTCCACGGCACCTCGCACAAGTTCATCACGCAGGCCGCCGCCGCGTGGCTCAAGAAGCCGCTCAAGAGGGTGAACCTCGTGACGTGCCACCTCGGCAACGGCTCGTCGCTCGCCGCGGTCAAGAACGGCCAGTGCATGGACACGACGATGGGCTTCACACCGCTGGACGGCCTCATCATGGGCACGCGCTCCGGCACGATCGACCCTGCGGTCCTCTTCTTCCTCGGAAAGAACGGCTACACGCTCGAGCAGATGGACAAGCTCCTCAACAAGGAGAGTGGGTTCCAGGGCCTCACCGGCGCGTTCGGCGGCGACACCCGCGACGTGGTGGCGAAGGCGGAAGCGGGCGACCTCGACGCGATCGAGGCGCTTGAGGCGTTCGGACACAGGGCGGCGCTCTACATCGGCGGCTACAATACGCTCGTCGGCGGCGCGGACGCGATCGTCATGGCCGGCGGCATCGGCGAGAACGCCGCCGAGCTGCGCGAGCAGATCGTCAAGCGCCTCGGCGCGCTCGGCGTGAAGCTCGACAAGAAGGCCAACAAGGCGATCCGCGGCGGCAAGAGCGGCCTCATCTCCACCAAGGACTCGAAGATTCCGGTGATCGTGATCCCCACCAACGAGGAGCTGATGATAGCCCGGGAAACGGTCTCGACCCTGGCGGGTCGAAAGGTTAAAGGGTTAAAAGGTTAAATGGTTAAAAAGTTGAAAGGTTGAAAAGTCGATGAGTCTTCGTGCATGAGCTTAACGTTTACAACGACCTTACCGCTTACAACGACCTTAATGATTACGACGACCTTAACGACCCTAAGGACCTTAACGACGCTAAAGACCTTAAATTCCTCCCCGTCCAGCTTTTCAACTTCTTAACCAGTCCATTTGAAGCACAAGGAATTGTCCAATGAAAGCAATTGAAAAGATCATTGAAAGGGCCTCGCAGCTGAATGGCACGGTCGTTCTGCCCGAGGGCATGGATGCCCGCGTGATCACCGCGGCCTGCGCGTGCGTGGATCGCAAGATCTGCACGCCCACCGTGCTGGGTACGCCGGAAGAGATCGCCGCAGCAGAAGCCAAGGCGGGCCTTTCGCTCGCGGAGCGCGGCATCAAGGTGATCGACTACACGGCTGACCCGCTGGGCGACGAGCTTGCCGCGGCATATCTCGAGGCGTGGAACGCGAAGGAGTCGCGCAAGCCGCCGGAGAAGCAGAAGATCATCGACCTCGCCGCCGCCGTGAAGACGATGCGCACGAAGCGCATCTACTTCGGCGGCATGATGGTGCGCCTGGGGATGGTGAACGGACTCGTCGCCGGCTCCATCGCCTCCACCGGCGACATGCTTCGCGCTGCGTTCCACACGCTCGGCACGCAGAAGGGCGTGAAGACTGCTTCCAGCTGCTTCATCATGGACCTTCGCGAGCCGACTCCGTCCGGCGACAGCGTGCTCGCGTTCGGCGACTGCGCCGTAATTCCTAACCCCACGGCCGAGCAGCTCGTGGACATCGGCCTCTCGACGGCGCAGACCTACCGCGACCTCACGGGCAACGAGCCTCGCGTGGCGTTTCTCAGCTTCTCCACGAAGGGTTCCGCCGCAGGCGAGCTTGTCGAGAAGGTGCAGAAGGCGGTGGAACTGGCCAAGCCCGCGTTTGCCGAGAAGGGCATCGCGATGGACGGCGAGCTGCAGTTCGACGCGGCGATTGCTCCGGCGGTCGGCCAGCTCAAGAACCCGAGCGGCGCGATCCAGGGGAACGCGAACGTGTTTATCTTCCCCGATCTTCAGGCAGGCAACATCGGCTACAAGATTGCGCAGCGTCTTGGCGGCGCCGTGGCGATCGGTCCGAACCTCCAGGGGCTAGCGAAGGCGATGAACGACCTTTCGCGCGGCTGCTCCGCCGAGGACATCGTTGGCACCATCTGCGTGACCCTTTTGCAGTCACAGGCCAAGTAATGACATCCGTCCAGCAGATTGCCCGCGCGCGTGAGGTCTTCGACATCGAGATCGAAGGCCTGCGGCGCACGCGCGATTCGCTAGGCGAATCCTTCACGCGCACGATCGCGCTGATGCAGGGCTGCATGGATGCTGGCGGGAAGGTGGTGGTCACCGGCGTAGGCAAGAACCTGCACGTGGCGGAGAAGATCAGCGCGATCCTCGCCTCCACCGGCACTTGTTCGATCGTCCTCAACCCAGTGCAGGCGATGCATGGCGATCTGGGGATGACCGGTCCGAAGGACGTCCTGCTCGCGCTCTCGTTCAGCGGCGAGTCCGAGGAGGTGATCCGCCTCATCCCCGCTATCCGCCGCCATGGGCTGAAGGTGGTTGCGCTCACCGGGCGTACCGATTCCACGCTTGCTGGCTTGGCGGACATCGTGCTTGAGATCCCGTGCGGACCCGAGGCGTGTCCGTTCGGCATGGCGCCAACCAATTCCACGACGGCGACGATGGCGATGGGCGACGCGCTCGCGATGGTGATGATCGACGCGAGGCAGTTCGACAAGGAAAGCTACGCGCTCAACCATCCGGCGGGCGCGATCGGCCGCGCGCTCGTGATGCGGGTCTCCGACGTGATGCGCACGGGCGATCGCTTCGCGTGCGTGCCGCCGGAGACGACGGTGCTCGACACGCTTCTCGCGATGACGAAGGCGCAGGGCGGTTCCGCCGTGGTGGCGAACGCCGACGGCACGCTCGCCGGCATCTTCACGGACGGCGATTTCCGCCGCGGTTTTGCTGCGGCCGCTCCGTCGGCCGCGTCGGCCCTCCTCGGCCACCCCGTCTCCGCGCACATGACGCGCCGTCCCCTGTTCGTGCGCGACACGGCCTACGCCGTGGACCTCCTGCGCATCTTCGAGAGGAAGCGCGTGGACGATCTGCCCGTGTGCGACGATGCCGGAAGGGTCGTCGGGCTCGTCGACATTCAGGATTTGCCCAAGCTCAAGGTTTTATGATACAATCATGTCGCAAACAAGGAGAATAGTCATGAAGATCAAAACGTTGCTCTGTTGTTCCCTCGCGCTCGCGTGCGCGTTGTCCGTTTCGGCCCAGCGCCGTTCCTCCTCTCGGAGTGGGAGCGGCAAGACGGCTCGTGAGGCCGCCCAGGAGAAGATGGACGCGAAGGTCAAGATCAGCCAGATGCCGAACATCGGGCCGCAGTCGCTGCTGGTGGCGCCCGGTCTTCAGGCGCAGGGCGGCAGCCAGCCTATCACGAAGAGCCGCCGCCAGTGGGGCGTGTACGAGATGACGTACCGCACCGCGCAGAAGTGGACTGAGGACCTCACGGTCAACTGGTTCGTCCTCTGCGACACGAAGAAGGCCAAGCAGGTTGACCGCTCGAAGACGGCTGCCCGTCTGCCGCCATATGTCTACTACACGCTCGTCTCTCGCTACGTGAACATCCCTGAGGGCGATCACCGTTCGTGCGTCTGTCTGCCTCCTTCCTTCATCGAGCGCTACGGCGAACCGGTGGTGATTTCCTGCGAGCTCGTGACGTCAGAAGGCAAGCTGCTTGACGGCGCGACGGTCGTTAACGGGTTCTCGTACGTGCAGGCCGGCCAGTTCAACGAGGAGTCGAAGGAGAAGATGGAGTGGTGGAACAACGATTCGATCATCAACGCCAAGGACAAGAGCGGCGAGGCGATGATCGAGATCCGCCAGGGGCTCGTCGACCGCTCCAAGTCTCCTTTCTATCTCGTCAACAACGCAGACTACGAGACAATCCAGTAGATTTTAGATTGAAGATTTCAGATTGAAGATTTTTCCCAATCCTCAATCCTGAATCTTCAATCCTCAATCCTCAATCCTGAATCTTCAATCCTCAATCCTCAATCTTCAATCCAATGCGATTCCTAACCCTTAACATCGGCGCGTCGAAAGCCACGCTTGCCGAGTACTCCCTGAGCGGGAAGCGAAAGCTCACGCTCACGGCGTACGGCAATGGTGACCTTTCGGGGATCGACGTCAACGATCCTGCAGCCCTGTCGGCGGCCCTGCCGCCCGTCCTGCACGAGATACTGCGTTCCAAGGGCATCAAGCCCGGACCTCTGGTGCTGTCCCTGAGCGGACAGACGGTCTTCCCGAGATTCGCGAAGTTCCCGGCTGTTGGCGATGCGGCTAAGCTTGACCAGCTGGTCGGCTACGAGATCGAGCAGAACGTGCCGTTCCCGATCGACGAGATCGTGAGCGACTGCCAGTTCCTGGGCACGACGCCGGAAGGGGACAAGGCGGCGCTGATCGTCGCGGCCAAGCTGGAAGGCGTGCGGGCCGTGACGGAGACCGCGCAATCCGCTGGGCTGAAGCCGACCATCGTCGACGTCTCGCCGATCGCGGTGTGCAACGCGCTGCGCTTCTCGAACCCCAGGCTTCCCGGCTGCACGGTGGTGCTGGACATCGGCGCGAAAACGACGAACCTGATCATCCTCGAGGACGAGAAGATCTACAACAGGTCCATTCCCGTGGCGGGGAACGCGATCACGAAGGACATCGCGCAGGCGTTCGGGTGTTCCCTCGAGGAAGCCGAGCAGCTGAAGATCGAGCGCGGCTACGTGTCGATGGGCGGCGTCACGGAAGACGAGGACGAGGTTACCGACCAGGTGTCGAAGATCGTGCGCAACGTGCTCACGCGCCTGCACGTAGAGGTTTCCCGCTCCATCAACTTCTACCGCTCGCAGCAGGGCGGATCCGCGCCCAGCCGCCTGTTCCTTACGGGCGGCACGGTGCGGCTGCCGCAGCTCGCGGAGTTCTTCACCGAGTCGCTGCAGGTGTCGGTCGACTTCCTCAATCCGTTCGCGGGCGTGGCCGTCGGGCCGCACGTCAACGCGGACGAGCTGGAGAGCGACGCCTTCACGCTGGCCGAGTCCGTGGGCCTCGCGTTGCGCGAGACCGACCTCGCGTCGATTCAGCTCAACCTGATGCCGCCCGAGCTCGTGGAGCAGGCGCGCACGATCCGCCGCATACCTTTCATCGCCGCAGGCGCGCTGGCGTTCCTTGCGGCGCTAGGTGCCGGATGGTACGCCGAGAACCACCTGAAGGAAGTGGCGAGCGCGCAGTTCGAGGCCGTGCAGGCGAAGAATGGCCAGCTCAAGTCGAAGGAGGCGGCGCTCAAGAATGCGCAGGCCGCCGTAAGCGCTGAAGTGGAGGAGTGCGACAAGTTCCAGAAGCTCCTCTGGCAGCGTTCGGCGACGATCCTGCGCATGCGGGCCGTCCGCGAGAGCCTGAAGCAGATCGACGGTCTGTGGATCACGGCGTGGGAACCGCTGTCCGGTGAGTCTGGCTCCGGCAGGGACGATGCGCAGCCCAAGGAAGGCGCCAAGATCACGATCAGGGGCTGGAAGGACGTCGTCGCGAAGGCGGAGAGCGAGTGGGCGAAGCGCAACAACGGTCAGAAGCTGACAGCGGACGTGATCGTGGTCGACTCGCTGAAGAATGCGAAGGCGCTGTTCTCCGAGGTCAAGCCTGAGGGTTGGAAGGAGCTGAAGGGCTGCCTGATGGAATACAAGATCAAGGTCGTGTTCGCGCCGGCGCCGACGATTGTCCGGCAGGATGCCGACCGCAAAGGAAAGGCGGCCAGGAAATGAGCCTGTCTAAGCAGCAGATGGTCGGTGTGGGATGCGGATGCGCGTTCCTTGCCGTTGCGGGATTCCTGGGATACATGCTCTTCGACGCGGCATCGGCCCGCAGCAAGGTCGAGACCGGTGACGAAGAGAGCGGAGATCCCGGACTAGAGGAGGCGAAGGCGGCGTTTGTCCAGTACAACCAGGCGCCGGTCTTCCCGTCGGACGGCTCCATCAAGTCGGTGGAGTCGAACAAGAACCAGTATGTCGCCTGGCGCAATGCGGCGCTGGAGCTGGCCGCGAAGGGCGACTGCCCTCCGCCAGCCGCGGAGGAGCCTTCCGTGTTCAAGCAGCGCCTGCAGGCGGAAGTCCGGCGGATGGGATTGCTGCCTGGCGGAGTCAACGGGCACATAGCCGCGCCTGATTTTCTCTTCGGGTTCGAACAGTACCTTGGCGAGAACGGCATCCTGCCGCCATCGGCCGCGGTGCCGCGCCTGTCGGAGCAGTTGTCGGCGATAGTCCGCGTGGTGGACATCTTCGCGACGTCGGGCGTGTTCGAGGTCAAGTCGGTCCAGCGCATAGAGCCGAAGGAGGAGGCAGACAAGGACGACGAGGCCAAGAAGGCGTCCAAGCCGAAGGGGAAGGGCGGTTCAGTGGTGAAGCCGCTCGAATGGACGTGCCTAGAGTACAAGTTCACGATCGCGGCGCGTCCTGCGGCGCTCGTGCAGATGGCCAACAGGATTTCGTCCGATGTGCGCTTCATGGTCGCGAAGAACTTCTCCTTCCGCAGGCCCGAGGCGGCAGACATGATTCTCATAAACATGTCCGCGAAAGAGTCCGAGGAGTCAAAGGCCACATCCTCGTCGTCTAGCCGTGGCCGTCGTCGCCGCGGCGTCATTGCCGAGCGGCCGACGCTCGGCGACGAGGCATCGCCCCAGAAGCGCAGTCGGCTCGTGGTCGATCCCGAGCTTGACGCGCCGTTCGACGTCGAGTTCACGCTGGCGGTGTACGATTTCGGTTTCGCCAGCGCAAAGGCCGGAGAGGATGGCGGCAAGAATGCCGCCCCATCCGACGGTGCGGCGCCTAAGGAAGAAAAGGAGGCCAAGTGATGGTAGCTTCTAAGGAGAATTTCTTCAAGGCCCATTGGGATTGGCTCGTCGCGCTAGGAGGCGTGGTGGCGTTGGGCTTGGCCGCGGTCTACATGTTCAGCGCGATCGGCCAGTCTCCGGAGGACGCCGAGGCGGAGTGCAGGGCATGGATGGACGCTGAGCTTCGCAAGGCCCACAAGGGCGTCGAGGCGGTTGACCTGGGAGACCTGCAGAAGGTTTCCGCGCAGCTGAAGACGCCGCCCCAACTGCAGGCGGTCGACGCGAAGGCCAAGAGCTTCCTGGCTAGCGAGCGCCGCGCGTTCTGCCAGAAGGGTGACGGGTCCGACAGCAAGAAGGAGGCGTGCGGTCGCCCGATTCCCGCCGACCTCGAGGTGTGCCCGTTCTGCGGGATGAAGCAGCATGTCGTCAAGGTCCAGGTCGACAACGACCAGGACGGCCTTCCGAACGAGTGGGAGAAGAAGTACGGGCTGAACCCGAACGATGCTGCGGACGCGGATCTGGACAAGGACGGCGACGGCTTCACCAACAAGGAGGAGTTCGAGGCCGGTACAGACCCGACCGATCCCAAGTCGCATCCGGACTATATTGACTCGCTCTCGGTGGCGGGCGCGCTCCAGCAGACGTTCCTGCCTTTCTGGTTCCAGAACTACACGCCCATCCCCGGAGGCCATCGCTTCACGCTCCGCCAGCTCGACCAGAACGGACAGGATCTCTCTGGCTACAACTCCACCTGGTCGGTGAAGAAGGGTGACGTGATCGGCAAGACGGGATACACCGTCTCCGGGTTCGAGAAGAAGTCGAAGCTGCAGGTCATCGCGGGATCCAAGGCCGGAAACAAGAAGAACCATGACGTGTCCGAGCTTGAGCTGACCCGTGCGGCGGACGGGAAGAAGATCGTGACCGTGATCGGAGTGCGCAAGGTTCCCGTCGAGACGCAGGTGGAGCTTTCGTACGACCGAGGCAAGCACAGCTGGAAGAAGACCGTATCAACGGGCGCTGAAATTGACCTTAACGGGGAGAAATTCCGCGTAGTCAGCCTCCGCGCCGTCGAGAACGGGTGCGAAGTCAAGGTTGAGAACGTCAAAACAAAAAAACAAAAAGTAATCAGGTAGAGACTTGATTCTGCGAACGGAATACTGTATCATGTACGGACGCTGACAGAGGAGCATCTTCAATGAGTGCAAAATCGATGAGTGTCAAAGCTAAGTTTGCCGTGCTCGGCGCCGCGTGTGCGTCGCTAGCCATGGTTGTCTTTGCCCAAGACGACCTTGACAATCTCCTGCAGGAACTGGGTGCGGACAAGAAGCCTGCCGCCCAAGCCCCGGCTACCCCCGCGGCACCAGAGGCGCCTGCGGAAAAACCTGCCGAGGCGAAGCCCGCCAAGCCAGAGGTGGAAGTGCCTGCCGCGCCTCCTGCCCCAGCTGCGGAGGCTCCCGCTCCTGCTCCTGCCGAGAAGCCGGCGGAGGAGAAGCCTGCTGCCGAGCCAGCGCCAGCGCCTGCGGCGGAACCCGCTCCTGCGCCAGCGGTCGCGGAGGCTCCTGCTCCTGCTCCTGCCGAGAAGCCGGCGGAGGAGAAGCCTGCTGCCGAGCCAGCGCCAGCGGTCGCGGAGGCTCCCGCTCCTACTCCTGCCGAGAAGCCGGCGGAGGAGAAGCCTGCTGCCGAGCCAGCGCCAGCGGTCGCGGAGGCTCCCGCTCCCGCTCCTGCCGAGAAGCCGGCGGAGGAGAAGCCTGCTGCCGAGCCAGCGCCAGCGGTCGCGGAGGCTCCCGCTCCTGCTCCTGCCGAGAAGCCGGCGGAGGAGAAGCCTGTTGCCGAGCCAGCGCCAGCGCCTGCGGCGGAACCCGCTCCTGCGCCAGCAGTCGCGGCGACTCCCGCTCCTGCTGCCGAGGCTCCCGCTGCCGAAGCGCTTCCCGAAGACGATCTTCTCAAGGACATCATCGCAACGGAAAAGTTGCGTCGCGAGGCACTTGAGCAGCAGGCCGCCGAGGAACTTGGTGCGGCTCGCGAGGCAATGGCTGCGCGCGACTGGGAGAATGCCTACAAGATGTACCGTCTCGCCTATGCCCATATCTCCGATCGCGCCAACGCGGGAGATCTGCGCAAGGAGTGCGTGACTGGCATGGCCGAGGCCCAGTACCAGTCCGGCAAGCAGGCGTTGAAGGACGGCGACCGCGAGGCTGCCAAGGCCTACGCCAAGGAGGCGCAGAAGCTGCGCCATCCGCGCGCGGCCGCACTGATCGATGCGCTGGAGACTGAGACAGTGACCGAGGCGGTCACCGATGTCTCCGCCATCTCCCATCGCAGGAACGACAAGGAGTACAAGGAGGACCGCGACACGATCCGCCGCCGTCTCCGCCTGGCTTCACAGTACCTTGCAGTGCTTGACCTCGACAAGGCGGTGGAGCAGGTGGATCTTGTCCTGCGCTACGACCCCTACAACACGGAGGCGATTGCGCTCCGCGCGCGCATCCAGCGCCGCCGCGAGATGGTGATTGACAACGAGCGCGAGGCGACAAGGCGCGGCATGATTGCCGACATCGGCGCCGCGTGGCGTCCGGTCTATGCCGTGAATTCCGGCGAGCTGAAGGCCATCGACGGCGGCACCGTCAAGACACCCACCGGCGGCCAGGGTGGCGTGTCTGTGGAGCAGTCGATCGAGAAGCGCATGCAGGAGATGATCCTTCCGTCGATTTCCTTCCGTCCTCCCGCCACGATCATCGACGCCGTCGAGTTCTTCACCCAGGCGTCGAAGGACTTTGACCGGCCGGAGATTCCTGTCGACCAGCGCGGCTTCAACTTCGTGCTTCAGCTCGACAAGACGTTGACCGCAGGTGGTGCTGACGGCGGAGCCGCGCAGCAGCAGGGCGGCAACGCCAATGCGTTTGGCGCAGCCGCGGAGGATGACGCGGCCGCCGGCGACGTGCCTGTGATCCCGAACGTCAACGCCTCCAACGTCTCGTTGTGGGAAGCGCTCAACCTCGTCTGCAAGGTCATCAAGCCTGCCTACAAGTTCAAGGTTCAGGGCAACGTGGTCATGGTGATGCCGAAGACCATGACGACAGACGAGATGGTGACGCGTTCCTACAACGTGGTCGAAGACTTTGTCGACCGCATGAACAACGCCTCCAGCGACCTAAAGAACCAGGGCGCGGGAGAGTTCGGCGGCAACAACAACGGCGGAGACGAAGACAATCCCGAGGATTCCTGGAAAGCATTCTTCTCCGATCTCGGCGTCGCATGGCCGAACGGCGCGAAGATCAAGTACATCAAGGCGCTCGGCAAGCTCCGCGTCACGAACACCGAAGAGCAGCTCGCCATCCTCGAGGATGCCCTCAACGACCTGAACGCGACGCCGAAGATGATCGAGGTCGAGACGCGCTTCGTCGAGGTCGCCCAGGAAGACCTGAACTCCCTCGGCTTCGAGTGGCTCCTCAATTCCGACTATTCCTTCAACGTCGGCGGCAAGCTCGCCAAGGTGCTGAAGTTGCGGGAAGGCACATATTATCGGGGAGATACCACGGTTGAGACGACAACTTGGAGTGATGCAGATGGAGTACCTCAGCCGAAGACGACGGTTACGGATGGGGGTGCATCGTCTATCGGGAAATGGCAGAGATGGAATCAGGGCATGACGAGTGACCGGAATTTCAACAACGGTGAAAATTCTACTTGGGCGAAGTACGATAATGCGCGAATGGGCATTATGCAAACTACGCAATATGATAAGGTCCTTGGCACGGATGGTAATCCTTTGAGTCCTACGCAGCTATATTCCTATACGCAGGACGAAGTCGGGGGGGTTCAAACGCGTACCGGCAAGAATGTTGGCATCAATGCCATCAATGGTACGACATACCAGACAGGCATGCGTTACCTCTCGACAGAGGACAACCACATTTCCGGCAAGGGCGCGTCGCAGAACGACCAGTTCATGCGCGTGAACGCGTTCCTCGGAAACGCGGACCTTTCGATGATCCTGCACATGCTCTCGCAGCGCAGCGATACGGACCTGCTCTCCGCCCCGAAGGTCGTGACCAAGTCTGGTCAGGAAGCGACGATCAAGGTCGTCACCATCTACCGCTACCCGCAGGACTACGATGTGACCATCCAGTCCACATCGTCGAGTTCCTCGTCTAGCATCAGCACGACTGGCGGTTCGGGCAGCGACGGCAAGATCCTCCCGATGGTGGAGCCCCAGAACTTCGAGACCCAGGAAGTGGGCGTGATCCTCACTGTGACGCCTGAGCTTTCCGCAGAGGGCAACTTCATCAACCTGAAGCTGAACCCGAAGGTCATCTCCGAGCCGACGTGGAAGGACTACGGCATGAAGGTTCCTATGTCCTCCGTGATGAGCTCCACCGCGCAGGCGATGGCTCTCGCGAGCGGCAACGAGGACATGCAGTGGTTCACGGTGCCGATGGAGCAGCCGTTCTTCAAGGAGCGTTCGATCGATACCGTCGTCACCCTCTACAATGGCGCAACGGTTGTGATGGGCGGACTGATCACGGAAGAGCGCAAGTCGATGGAGGACAAGATTCCGTTCCTCGGCGACATCCCGTTCATCGGGCGCCTCTTCCGCAGCCGCAGCGAATGGTCGAACAAGCGCAACCTGCTCCTGTTCGTGACGGCGCGCTTGGTGGGACCGGATGGCCGCATGATCCAGAACAGCAGTTCGACAACCTCCGCCGAGGCTCCTGCCGCCGAAGCTCCGGCCACGCCTCCGCCTGCAGCGGAAGAGAAGTGATTTGTTGTTTAGCTTTTAGCTTCTAGCTTTTAGCTGTTAGCTTTTCGAGTGGTCGTTCTGTACCGTTCAAAGCTAGAAGCTAGAAGCTAAAAACTAAAAGCCAGAAGCAGATGCAAAAGTTAAAAGCTGGAAGCCATAAGCAGAAGCAGACGCAAAAGCTAAAAGCTAGAAGCTAAAAGCTAAAAGTGATGCGCATAGCACTGACAGGTGGCATCGCCTGCGGGAAGAGTCTGGTCGCCAAGTTCTTTCGTGAGCTTGGCGTTCAGACATTAGACGCGGACGATGTCGTTCACGAGCTGGAAGCGCCAGGCGGCGCGGCCGTCCCTGCCATAGTCTCTCGCTTCGGCCAGTCGGTTCTCGCTCCCGATGGCGGCATTGACCGTTCCAGGTTGGCGGAGATTGTCTTCGCGGGAGGGTCGCAACTTGTTGCGACCGCCGTGAGACGCGACCTTGAGGCGATCCTCCATCCTCTGGTGCGCCGGCGGCTGCGGGATTTCGCCAATGGCGAATTGCAATGTGATGACCGGCATTCGACTTTCGGGGGCCGACAACCATACCCAGCCAACCGCCAACCACCAACTACCAACTTTAGGCTCGCGATAATTCCTCTCCTTTTCGAGTCGCATTTCGAGTCAGATTATGATACAATACTCTGCGTCTCCTCCGCGGAAGATCGGCAGATCGACCGCATGATGCGTACACGCGGTTACACGCGGGCGCAGGCGGAGGCGCGTCTTGCGGCGCAGATGCCCGTGGCCGAAAAGGCCGCTCGCGCCGACTGGACAATCCAAAACGATTCGACTGTAGAAGAGCTGAAGGCAGAAGTGCAGCGTTGCGTTGCATGGCTTATCGGCAGAATGGAAAAGGTAGAATGAATACAGAAGATAGCGTCGCGTCCGAAGCAGGTCCTGCAGCGTCCGCTCCTGCGGACGCGCCGGCCGAGGCGAAGCCGAAGAAGAAGCGCGGACGTCCCACCAACGCCGAACGTGCCGCCCGTGCCGCGGCCAAGTCCGCCGCAAAGGAGGCACCTCTTGATGCGGGAGGAGCACCTGCGCCAGCCGCCGAGCCGGCGGCTCCCCATGGCGATCCCATGCCGGCCCCAGCTGCCGAGCCGGCGGCTCCCCATACGGGAGGGGCGCAACTTGTTGCGACCGAAAGAGACAAGAGCGCCACGTCCCCGAAGGATACCAAGTTGCCCGACACTGGGACAACGGGCGTCTCGCCCGTTGCATCTCCAACCACCCCACCTGAAATCCCGCCGTCTCCTGCCCATAGCGAGCAGCCGCTCTCCAACCGCCAGCTGAAGCGCCGCCAGTGGTTCGAGCGGCGCAACAAGATGCGCAACGGCCAGAGCGTGCAGGGGAACCGCCGTCCGCCGGAGCCGCCACCGCAGCAGAACTACCAGCCGCCGGAGCCGACAGTTCCCCGCAATCCCGATCTTCCCGAGTACAAGTTGGCCGACATCCATTCCTGGGACAATGCCACGATCGTCGAGAAGATGTGGCCCGACGCCAACGCGGAAGAGCTTGGCGCTATGAAGCGGCACGAGATCATCTTCCACGCCATCCGCCGTTACCTCAATCATGGCGGCGCCGTTCTGGCGAGCGGTTGCCTGGAGGTGGTGAAGGAGGGCTATGGTTTCCTGCGTTCCGCGAAGACGAACTTCCTCGCATGCCCTGAGGACGTCTTCATCCCGCAGCAGCAGATCCGTCGCCACGCGCTGCGCACGGGCGACACGATCGAGGGGCCGATCCGCGATCCGCGCGACCGTGACCGCTTCTTTGCGCTCGGCAACGTGCTCACCGTGAACGGCAAGACGCCCAGCGAGGCGGCCCGCATAGTCCACTTCGAGAACCTCACGCCCACGTTCCCGACGCGGCGCATCGTGCTGGAGACGAAGCCCACCGAGTTCTCGATGCGCGTCGTAGATCTCTTCACGCCCATAGGATTCGGACAGCGCGGGCTCATCGTGGCTCCGCCCCGCGTCGGCAAGACCGTCCTCCTCCAGAAGATGGCGAACGCCATCACGGCCAACCATCCTGAGGCCGTGCTGATCGTGCTGCTCGTCGACGAGCGTCCTGAGGAAGTCACGGACATGCAGCGCAACACGAAGGCGATGGTTCTCTCATCGACATTCGACGAGGAACCTCAGCACCACGTCAACGTGGCCGAGATGGTGATCGAGATGTCGCGCCGGCAGGCGGAGAACGGCAAGGACGTGATCATCCTCCTCGATTCGATCACGCGTCTGGCACGCGCCTACAACACCGTCCAGCCGCATTCCGGCAAGATCCTGACGGGCGGCGTGGACGCGCTCGCGCTCCATCGTCCGAAGCGCTTCTTCGGTGCGGCGCGCAACATCGAGAACGGCGGCTCGCTCACGATCATCGCGACGGCGCTCATCGACACCGGCTCGCGCATGGACGAGGTGATCTTCGAGGAGTTCAAGGGCACGGGCAACATGGAGCTGGTGCTCGACCGCGCCATGGCCGACAAGCGCATCTTCCCGGCGATCGACATCGACAAGTCGGGAACGCGCAAGGAGGACCTGCTTCTCGCTCCGCTCGAGCTGGAGAAGACATGGGCTCTCCGTCGCGTTCTTTCCGACGCCGGTCCTGAGCGCGCCATGCAGAGCGTGCTGGCGGGAATGAAGAAGTTCAGGTCGAACCCGGAGTTCCTGCTGTCCTTGGACTTGAAGAACATCTGAGTCTTATTGAACCACGAAACACACGAAATACACGAAAGGCGTCTCGGTACTCTTTCGTGTGTTTCGTGTATTTCGTGGTTAACCTATTCTGTGGTTTAACCTAATCGAGGAAGAGCACGGTCCGTGGATTGCGCTTGAGCGTCTCCAGCGACTGGATGGCCTTCCCTCTAATGTCGTTTCGCTTTGAGCGCGTCAGTTGCTCGAGCCATTTCGTGGCTTCTGCCTGTCGGCCTGCGTTGCAGAGGCATGCCGCGAGCTTCAGCATGGCGTCCTCGTTCGAGTAGAATCGATTCGGCGCGCGGATGGAGTCGTAGAGGCAGCCGATGGCCTCGTTCCACCGTCGCTGGCGCATGGCCGTGATGCCAAGCGCCTCGAGGGCCTGTCCCTTCCTGTCGAGCGTATGGTCGCAGGCGAACTTGCTGCATAGGCGACGGATCTCACCGAAGTCGCCGGAATGGCCGCGCATTGCAAGCGCGTAGGCCAGCTGGGCGGAGGTGTCGTCGCGCGGACGGACTGCTTGGCTTCGGCGGAGATGTTCGATGCCGCGGTCGATGCCGTTGCGCTGAGCGCATTCCGCCTGGCCCACGTGTGCGAGCGCGCGGCCGTTATCGGGATCGAAGAGTAGTGCGCGCCTGAAGACGGACTCGTCGTTTCTGTAGGAATCGATTACGGGCCAGGCAATCACTGCCAATGTCGCCACATACAGGCCGGCCATGGACCTCATTGCCAAGCTCTGCCACTTCTTAGCTGGCTTTCCCCGGTGGTCTCGGTGATCCCGGCGGTCCTGGTCCCCCCCTGCCATCGCCACCGCCACCGCCACGGCCATCATCGGCACGTAGAGGAATCGGTCGGCGCGCGCATGTTCGCCGAAGCTGCCGAAGATGCCGAGGGTTGGCAGGAGGGCTGCCAGGAACCAGAGGATGGAGATTGCAGGTGCTTGGTGCTTAGAGCTTAGAGCTTTGAGCTTAGAGCTTTGAGCTTTGTGCGGGTCTTGCGGGCAAGAGATATGCGCGAAAGCAACACTCCAAGCTCCAAGCTTAAAGCTAAAAGCTCCAACTACAAGCACCAGGCACGAAACGAATGTCAGGCAGCCTAGGAGCCCGTGGATAGGCCACTGTCCGGGGACGGCGCGGTAGTCGATGTGGATTCCTACGGGCACGATCATCTGGAACAGCGAAAGGCCGATCGCTACAATGGCATTGAGAAGTCGCCACGGCAGGGATGCGCTGAAGATCGCACGCACCTCGTGGCCGGCTGGGTGTGTCTGCGAATACATGGCGAGCGCACCAGTGGCGATGGCCATGAGCAGGAGCGGCAGGTAGGGGAAGATACGCGAACGCAGTTCGCGCATCAATGCTATGTGCTTGCCCCCTTCTGTGTACTTGGCATCTTCTGTGTGCCTGGCCTCGCTGTCGCTTGGGCAAATGCCACTGCGCATCGCCAGATCCACGCAAAGCGCGAGCGCCGGAAAGCACATGGCCGTAGGCTTGCTCATGCATGCGAGCGCGCAGCACAGATACGCCGCGATGGATCTGATGGCCGATCTGCGATCTGCCGATCCCCAAAACAGCAGGCCCGCGAGCGTGAATGCGGCCCACAACAACTCTTTGCGGCTGGCGATCCACGCCACGGCCTCCACGCGCTGCGGATGGAACGCCCAGAATGCCACGGCAAGCACGATCCAGAAGCGTCTTCTGCCGCCCGCGAGCCGCCAGGCGAGCGTCAGCAGCAGCATGGCGTTGACCATGTGAAGCGCCACGTTCACGAGGTGATGCGGCCCTGCTCCAGGCCCGAACAGAGAGATGTCGCACATGTAGGAAATGTAGGTGAGCGGCATCCATACGCCGCCATGGCTCAGGTTCGTGAAAGCTTCCTTTATGTTGCCCCATGACAGCCCGCCGTGCACGAACGGGCAGAGGAAAGTGTAGTCGTGGTCGTCGAGATGCAGAAATCCGAACGAACCTGTCGGCGCATACAGTAGACCGACCAGCGCCGCAAGTATGGTTGCTCCTAGAAGAAAGCGTTTCATCGCCACATTATACCATTAATATTGGGGCGGGGCGGATTGTTTGATAAAATACGGGAAATGACAAAGGCAATTTCTATAGGTGGAACCTGGCGGTTCGAGCGCGGACGCTGCTGGGCGCTTCTCGGCGACGACGGCGCGGCGAAGTCGCGCCTGTGCAGGATCGTTGCCGGCGAGGAGCCGGTGCCGCGCGGGATGTCCGTGGAGATGGACGAAGGAATGGAAGGGCGCGTGCGGCTCGTCTCCTTCGCGCAGCAGCGCGCGGCCGCGCGGAAGGGGGGATTCCTGCAGGCGCGCTACTATTCGCTTGTGGATGACGCCGGCCCTGGCGATACCGTGGCCGATGTTCTTTCCTTCAACCGCGTGTTCGACGTCAACCCGTTTGAGGTCGGGCGGTCGCGCCTCGCGGAACGTCGATCCTACGCCGCTGCGCGCCGCAGGATCATGCCGCTTCTTCGTCTCCGCGATCTGATGGACCGTCCCTTCCTCGCGCTCTCGAACGGCGAGACGCGCCGTGTGTTGCTCGCGCACGCGCTCCTTTCAGCTCCCGCGCTGCTGGTGCTGGACGACCCGTGCGCGGGACTGGACCCTGAACGGCGCGACGAACTCAAGCGGCTTCTGGATACGCTGGCCGCGCAAGGGACGTCGCTCCTCATTTCCGTGCGGCACGAGGACGAGATCCCTTCCTGTGTCACTGAAGTGCGCTATCTTGGCCGAGAGCGATGGGAGTGCCGGGAGCGATGGGAGTGCCGGGACCGCCGAGACCACCGGGACCGCCGGGACCGGGAGATACTACAGGGCCATCCGGCGACACAGGGCCATCCGGCGACTCCGGTGGTTGAGCTGAGGGGAATTCGGATTTGCTTTGGTCGGAGGAAACTTTTCGACGGGTTCTCGTGGACGGTTCGGCGCGGCGAGCATTGGGTGCTGCAGGGTCCGAACGGGAGCGGCAAGACAACGCTTCTTGCGCTCATCACGGGGGACAGTCCCTTGGCCTACGCCAACGACGTGACCGTGTTCGGCGTGCGTCGCGCGCCCGGCACGGAGCTTGCCAAGGTGCGGCGGCGCATCGGCATGGTGTCGCCGGAGCAGCAGTCCTATCTTGGCCTAGGCGCGGACGAGCTTCTGGAAATGGCGCTGCGCAAGAAGCCGGACCTGCTCCTTCTGGACGAACCTTGCCTGAACCTGGACGTGGCGGCGGCGCGCCGCCTGCGCTCGCGCGTTGCGCACTACCTTTCGTCACGCCCGGATTGCACGGCGATCTGCGTGGCACATCGTCCTGACGACATACCTCCCGGCTTCGGCATGAGCATTTCGCTTGGATGACACATGCCGCGGCGAGATATGGTATAATCTAGCCTATGCAGGAGACAGAACAAGTCCATGTGGCGTTGCCGCTGAAGTACAGGCCGATGACGTTCGACGACGTCGTCGGCCAGGAGCACGTCACGCGCACGCTAAGGAACGCCCTGGAATCGGGGCGCATCGCCAACGCCTACCTCTTCGTCGGCCCGCGCGGCATCGGCAAGACCACGCTCTCGCGCATCTTCGCGAAGGCGCTCAACTGCGCAAGCCCGAAGGGCGTGGAGCCGTGCGGGGAGTGCGACAACTGCAAGCAGATCGCCGCAGGCAGGTCGCTTGACGTCACGGAGCTCGACGCCGCCAGCCACAACAAGGTGGAGGATGTGCGTCCGATCATCGAGGCCGTCCAGTTCAAGCCGACGACCTCGAAGTACAAGATCTTCATCATCGACGAATGCCACATGCTCACGCCCTCGGCGTGGAACGCGCTCCTCAAGACGCTCGAGGAGCCGCCGCCGTACGTGAAGTTCGTCTTCGCCACCACGGAGGGCGACAAGGTTCTCGCGACGATCGTCTCGCGCTGCCAGCGGTTCGACCTGCGCCGCATCCAGACGCACCAGATAGCAGCCCGTCTGCAGTACATCTGCGGCAAGGAAGGCATCACGGCCGACCAGGATGCGCTCCTCGCCATCGCGCGCGGCGCGGAGGGAGGCATGCGCGACGCGCTCTCTTCACTCGACCAGCTGATCGCGTTCAAGGGCACCACCATCACGGAAGAGGATGCCCTGAGCGTGTTCGGCCTCGTTTCGCGCAAGGCGCTCGAAGACCTCGCCGGAGCGATCCTGAAAGGCGACGCGGCGGCGATCCTGCAGTCCGTTGAGGCGTTCGACTCGGCGGGCAAGAACATGCGCCGTCTCGCGGGCGAGCTGCTGCGGCACTTCCGCAACCTGATCGTGTACCAGTCGCTGGGCGGGCAGACCGCCGTCCTGGAGGCCACGCCCGACCAGGTGAAGACGCTCTCGGAGCAGGCGAAGCTCTGCGACGCCTCTCGCATCTTCCGCATAGCCGACCAGCTGGCCGCGATGGAGGACAAGCTGCGCTACGCTCTCAGCGTGCGCACTCTCATCGAGATGACGCTTCTGCGAGCGTCTCGCATCGCCACGGTGGCGAGCATCGAGGAGCTGATGCGGGCCGTCCGCGCGCTCGCGGCTGGTGGTGGAGCCGCCAAGATGGCGGCTGTCCCAGTCAGCGCAGGGTCTAGCGGCGGCGATGTCGATAAGGATGATAAGGTCGTTAAAGTCTCTAATGACCCTAAAGACCCTAACGACGTTAAAGGCCCTAAAGACCTTAAAGTCGCCGGAGGTGCCAGCCCTTCTGCCGCGGGTGCCCAGTCAACCGCCAAGCCAAGTGTCCAGTCAACTTCCAAGCCGGCTGCCCGTCCGCAGCTGACGCCGGAAGAGCAGCGAAAGATGATGGACGATCCCAAGCTCAACGCGCTCCTTGCGGCCTTGCCGGGAGCCAAGGTCACGGCGATAAAGTAGTGCGAGATGAAAGAGCGCAGCAACCAGAACCTGAAGCACGAACCGGTGCCGCTGGCGATCGTCGGCGGCGGAGCGGCCGGAATGTTCGCCGCCGCGGTTGCGGCCGAGCGCAAGGTCGGCTGCCTCGTCTTCGAGCGGAAGGTGCGGCTTGGCGCGAAGATGCTGATGACGGCGAACGGGCGCTGCAACTTCACGAAGGACATCTCTCCGGAGGCGTTCCTGCGCGACCTGGGCGATCCCGTCGCCGAGTGGGCGGCTCCCGCCTTGCGGAACTGTCCGCCGCAGGCCATCGTCCGCGGCGTGCGAAGCCTCGGCGTGAAGCTGCGCCGCATGCCCGACGGGCGGATGTTTCCGGATTCTGGGCAGGCGGCGACGGTCGTGCATGCGTTTGGCGATCTGCTGCGCGACGAAGGCGTGCCGCTCTGCGTGAACTGCCCCGTGACCGGCATACAGCCGATGAAGAACGGATTCATCGTCGCGACGGAGCGCTTTACGTTGTGGGCGAAGAACGTGCTTGTCGCTACGGGCGGGCTGTCGTTCCCGAAGACTGGATCCGTTGGCGACGGGCAGGACTTCGCGCGCCGTCTCGGACATCGCATTGAACCTTGCCGCGCCGGCCTGACAGGACTTGAGGTGCGCGACCGCGCGGTGGCAGCGCAGGCGGGGGCGCGGTTCGACGACGGCGAGGCTCGCGTGCTGGACGCGACGGGACGGACCGTCTTCTCGTCTACTGGGGAGGTGGACTGCGAGGCGTGGGGGCTGAGCGGTGCCGCGGTGTACAACTGCCAGCGCTGGGTGGCGCGACACGGCTACGCGGGGATGTCGATGGAAGTGTCTTTCGGCGGGCAGTCCGTGCTGCTGCGGCAGCTGCTGCCGCGTCCGCTCAAGGAGGCGATCGTGACGGTCGGCGGTGTGTCGCGCGAGGACGTGGATCCTGCGACGATGATGTCGCGGAAGGTGCCGGGGCTATACTTCTCGGGCGAGGTGCTGGACGTGGACGGTCCGACGGGCGGATACAACCTTACTCTGGCGTTCGCGACGGCGCGCGCGGCCGTGGTGTCCGTCCAGTCGCGTCTCAGGGATGGAGGTGCGTGGTGAGGCGCGGCCGCGGACTGGTCGAGTACGACCTGCACCCGCGCGGCACGAACGTCGACATGGCGCTCGCGCGGCTCGAGCAGATCGTGAGCGCTGCGCGCGCGTCGGGGCCGTCGCTCTTCGCGGTCATCACCGGCTACGGCTCGTCGGGCGGAACCTCGCTCATCAAGGATGGAGTGCTGGCGGCCTGCCGCCGCTACCGGGCGCAGAACCACATACGTGGTTTCCTCGACGGCGAGTTCGCGGGCGACGTGTTCTCGTCGGAATGCCTCGCGTTCCCGGACTCGTCGCAGATTCCGCCGCCATACAGGCGTTCCCCGAATCCCGGGATCGTATTCATCGCCGTGTGACACCAGCCTATACCAAGGAAGAGAAATGAAGAAGATTCTTTATCTGCACGGATTCGGGTCGTCGGGCGCTAGCGGAACGGTGGAGCTGCTGAGGAAGTCGTTCTGGGAGACGGACGCGGCGCACCGCGCGGCGGTCGTCGCTCCGGACATTCCGGTGGATCCGGCCATTGCGCTGCCCATGCTGAAGGAGCTTGCGGCGAAGGAGCGGCCGAACCTCGTGATCGGCACGTCGATGGGCGGATGGTACGCGCAGCAGATGCACGGATTCGTGCGCATCTGCGTGAATCCCTCGTTCACGCTCTCGAAGAAGTACGACGTGCTGTTCGTCGGGAAGCACAAGTGGCTCAACGCGCGCAGGGACGGCGCGACCGAGTTCCACGTCACGAAGGAGATCATCGCGCACTACCAGGAACTGGAGGCGCACCAGTTCGACGGCGTGACGGACGATGACCGTCCGCTCTGCCACGGCCTCTTCGGCGACGAGGATCCGATGGCCGTCGAGACCCGTCCCATGTTCGAGCAGCATTATCCCGGCATGTCGCAAGTATTCGAAGGCGGGCACAGGATGAACGCGCTGATCGTCACGCGCGTGCTGCTGCCGTACATCAGGACGCTATACGTGATCTGAGGAGCGCCATGGCAAAGCGAATGATAATGACCGGCTGGGGGCTGCCGGAGTACGCGCCGGCGGCGGCGATGCTGCTGCGGTGCGCGTTCAAGTGCTCCGCGGAGGTCATAGGGTCTTCGCAGCAGTACCTGCCGACGGCGCTGAAGCATTGCGCAGAGACCTGCTCCGAGGTGTATGTGCTGGGAGTTGGCCTCACGAAGGACCCGAAGGCGATAGCGGCCGAGCTGCGGGCGCTCAAGGATGCGGGCGTAAAGGTCTGGTGGATCAGCGCGAGGGAGATGCCGTCGGAGGTCGCCATCGAGTTCATGATGAAGGATGGCGGGTCGGTGTTCGACAAGGTCGTGATTGCGGAAGGCGACCTCTTCGATGCCGTGCAGAAGGCTTTTCCGCGCCAGGTGACGCAAAAGGATGTGGAGACGTTCAGGCGCTTCGCGTTTGGCAGGACGAAGGGCGACTCCGAGGAGGGGCGGTACCGGCACCTGTTCACGGCTGCGGACTGGAAGCACAAGAACGACCGCGAGATGGGGTACTACCCGAGGGCGATATTCGGTCTCGCGAACGGTGTGCGCTACGATGCGCTCGAGACGGACCTGCACAAGATAGTCGACTACTACAACAAGTGGGGGAAGCGCGAGCTGATAGGCGTGAGCCCGCACATGCTGGAGGTGCGGCAGATGGCGGAGAAGGCGGCGGAGTGCGACGACCCTGTAGTCCGCGTGCTCATCACCGGGCCGAGCGGCACCGGCAAGGAGACGGTCGCGCAGCTGATCCACCGCAAGTCGAAGAGCCGCGCGAACGGCGCTTTCCTCACGTTCAACTGCGCATGCACTACGGCGAGCCTGTTCGAGAGCAAGCTCTTCGGCAGCGTGAAGGGCGCGTTCACGGACGCGCGCGACAGCCGGGGACTCCTCGAGGCGGCGGCGAACGGAACGCTGTTCCTTGACGAGGTGGCGGAGCTTGACCTTGAGATGCAGGGGCAGCTCCTGCGCGTGCTACAGGACGGCGATTTCCTGAAGGTCGGCGAGTCGGTGCCGCGCAGGATACAGAACGTGCGCATCATCGCCGCGACTAACAAGGACATAGTGCGGCTCGTGAACGAGGGGCGCTTCCGCGAGGACCTCTACTACCGCCTGAACGTCATACAGATCAGGATGAAGTCGCTCGCCGAACGGCCGGAGGACATTCCCGAGATCGCGAAGACCATCTGGTACCGCGAGACGGGGAAGTCGCTCAGCCGCGAGCAGCGCGCCGCGCTTTGCCGATACGACTTCCCCGGCAACGCGCGCGAGCTCGAGAACATGCTGATCTACGCGCGAGTCATGAAGGTGACGGACTTTGGAGAGCTGGTGGAGCACTGGAAGCGCGAGAACGCGGGGCTTCGCCGCGACATGGGCCATGAGCCGGTGTCGGACGACGAATCGCTGGACGCGGCCGTGGCCAGGCACGTCCGCATGGTGGCGGACAGGTACAAAGACCGGCCGGTGAAGGAGATAGCAAGGCGGCTCGGATGTTCCGAGAACACCGTGCGCAAGTGGCTGAAGGTGTCCGAGTCGGGCGCCTCCGCGCAAGAAAACGCCACTGTTGGAGGTCTCTAGAAACTTTGCGCTTTCGCAAGTGAAGGATTTAGGGTATAATTTACGCCGATTCTCGCAACAAGTTGTCGTGACGGAAAAGCAGAAAGAAAGGACGACGGAATGTCTGATAGCAAGAACACCCAGGGCGCACCTGTGACGCTTGGATGGAGCCTGTGGCTGGCGGCATTAGGAGCCTCGCTAGTGGCGCTTGCGGTATACTCGCTGACGCTGGCCGGATACATGTTCCCCGATTCGTCGACAAGCCTTGCGACGCAGTGGATGGGAATGGATGCGCTGAAGGTGCCTATCCATCCGATATGGGGTGGGCTCGTGAAGGCCTTCGGAGGCGGGGCCATGGGGCTTCGGCTGAATGTGATGTCGATGGTGTGCGGCGTGCTTTCGGCGGGACTCCTGTGCGGTCTCGTGGGATACTTCGTCCACCAGTCGACACACAACGAGGACACCGTCAAGCTGGCGCGCGGCGCCTCGCTGCTGTCCGGCATCGGGGCGGCCTTTGTCTTCATATTCTCGACGGCGATCTGGCAGTCATCCACCCACCTCGATTACGGCATGTTCGACGTGTTCCTTGCGCTGGCTGTGTTTTCCGTCTTCATTCCGGCTATCCACTGGCCGAAGGCAATGCCGTACTGCACCGCGGTGATCGCGATAGGATGCGGGATCGGCCTTGCCGAAAGCGTGATATTCCTGCCGCTGCTTCCCCTCTGCATGCTCCTCGTAGTGGTGGCGTCCGTGAAGACCGGCCGCAAGTTCTACCTGCCCATGGCCATCTTCCTCGTGTTTTTCTCCGTATGCTACGTCGTGACGATGAACAAGGTGGCAAACGGCTTCCTGCTGCTGCCCGAGGCGAAGACGGCGGGCGTGGCGAGCTCTGGCGACGTGTGGAAGAGCATATGGACGGCGTACGCGCACGAGATGCGCCAGTGGATATCGCGGCCGGGATGGCTGTACATCTTCGTGCTGGCCGTGGCGCCGTTCGTGGTATGCTCCTTCGCGTCGGTGCGCGGCCTCAACAACGAGCGCACATGGAGCCAGTACACGTTCCATGCGGCCATGACGATCTGCATGATCCTGGCGACCGCGACGAAGCTGTCGCCTGAGGGTGTCATGCGCCCGTTCGGCATCTCGCCCGTCGCGACGTCAGTCCTCGTGGCGATGGCATGCGGCTACCTGCTCGCCTACTGGTATCTGCTGGCGCGCGCGCCGTTGCCGCCGGTGGAGTTCGACAAGCTCGACGCTGCCATTACCGTGGGCCACCGGATGGCGCCGTTCATCGCCGGAGCCTTTGCGCTGCTGCTGGTCTTGTCGGCCATCGTGAACGCGGCATCCTTCTCGCGCGACCGCGGCGCGTTCGCTGACGTGTGCGCGAACGCCATCATTGACAGGCTCGGGGACCGGAAGTGGATCGTGACCGACGGAATGATCGACGACCAGCTGCGTGCGGCGGCGGCAGCGCGCGGACGCGAGCTCAACCTCATTTGCCTCCACCGCGACATGGACGACGCCTACCTGAAGGAGCTGGCCGAGACGGTGCGCGAGAAGGGGCTCTCGGCTGGGAGCGCGGATCTTTCGATATCCATCCAGCTCGGCGTCCTCTCGTTCCTGCAGGACTGGTTCGCCGGTGACACGAACGTTGAGTCCCAGGTGGCCATCTTCGGCGTGCCCGACCTGTGGTACATGTCTGAGCGCGTGCCGGTGCCGGAGTGCCTCTTCTTCGGCGGCGTCAAGGACGTCAAGAAGGTCGACGGCGCGAAGGCGAAGGAGGAGTTCCTGTCGTTCTGGAAGGAAATCGACCCGATCCTTGCCCCCGGCACCAGAAAGGGGTCCCGCGGGATATTCGAGATCGAGGATCCCGTGGACCGCATGCGCATGCAGATGCGCCGCCACGTCGGATTCATCGCGAACAACCTCGGTGTCGTCCTGCAGGACATCGGGATGGACAACGACGCGTTCGAGCTCTACGACCTCGTGCTCGAGAAGATCGACAGCGACAACATCTGCGCACTCTTCAACGAGTTCGAGATGGTCCGTGCCGGAGTGAAGGTGGCGGTGCCGCACAAGAAGGAGATCGAGAAGAAGCTGAAGGCGATCGTGGACGATTCCAAGCGGCGCTACAGGCTGTGGTCGCTGTCCCGCTACTACGGCTACATCCGTTCTCCGGAGATCTTTGCGCGCATGGGCTACGAGTGGGCGCGCTCCGGGCAGACTGGCAACGCCATCGCGCAGGTGCAGCGCGCGATCAACTTCGTCCCGCCGGACAGGCAGACCGGCCTGCTCAACATGATGGCCGCCATCTACGCCAGCGGCAACCAGACCAAGCACTCAAAGGCGGTGTACGAGAAGGTTCTCGAGAAGGACGAGAACAACCACGACGCTCTCATGGGCATGATGCGTCTCGCGATGCAGTCTGGCGACATGGAGAAGGCGAAGGGATTCCTTTCGAAGGCCGTGAAGTCCGCAACGGACAATGTGGCGACCACATCCTTCGACTGGGCGCTCCTCCACCTGATGAACAACGACCTCGGCGCTGCGCGAATGGCGCTGCAGAAGGTGACGGATCTCCAGCCAAAGAGCCTCCAGGCGTGGGCGCTGCTGGCCGGAGTTCTGCTTCAGGAGATAGACCAGGCAAAGGACGATGCCGCGAAGAAGTCGGCGTTCCACGAGCTTGAGTCGGTGATCCTGCCGAAGATGGAGACGATCGCAGACTCGCCCAGGAACTACTACCTGCAGATGACGCGCGCGCTCGTGTGGATGCGCAAGGGCAAGGCTCACCAGAAGCAGGCGCGCGACGCGCTGGTCGTGGCCTCGAGGTCGCGTCCCGACGTCATCTCCGTCGGCGACATGATCCTCAACCTCGACATCGCGCTCGACGACGGCGAGAGCGCGGAGACGCACGCGCGCCAGCTTCTGCGGCAGGACCGTTCCAACAAGCTCGCCAACTACGTTATGGGGTCGTTGCGCCTGAGAGCCGGCGAGTACAGCATCGCCGAGACTTTCCTCCGCCTCTCCGTCAGCGCCGAGCGGCCTTTGGCCGCCGCGCAGAACGACCTCGCGGAGGTGCTGCGCCGCCTCCAGCGTCCGGAAGAGGCCGAGAAGTTCGCGAGGGACGCGACCAAGACGGACCCCGACCTGTACGTGGCGTGGGAGACGCTCGGCTCCGCGCTTCTGGACCAGAAGAAGAGCCTTGACGAAGCGGAGACCTGCGTGAACCAGGCCATCAAGCTCTCGAAGTCTGGCAAAAACCAGGTCGATGATATCCGCATGTACATTACGCTTGCTCGCGTGCAGCTCGCCAAGGGCGACGATCAGAGCCGATCCCAGGCACGTAGCACGATCAAGAAGATTCAGAAGCGCCAATCCGAGCTTTCCAAGTACGACCTCGGCGAGTTCGAGAAGCTGCAGAAGGCCGCCCAGATGAAGAAGTGAAAGGTGAATGGTGAAAGGTGAATGGTGAATGAAGTCCGTCGCTAGAGCCGTTTGTCTTTTATCCTTTGCCCTTTTGTCCTTGCAGTCCCTTGCCGCCGATGTAGAGGCGGAGAAGGCGCGTATCGGAGGGAGCACGAGATCGCACTGGAACTTCGGGCCGTTGTTCGAGTATCGGCGCGCCGCCCCAGGCCAGTCGTCGTTCTGGGCGATCCGTCCGTTCTATTCCCAGGTCGACGCGCCAGCCTCCGACACCTTCGCGTGCGATGTTCTGTGGCCGCTTGGAACCTATCACTACCACAACAAGGCCGACTGGTGGCGCGCTGCCATTGCATATGGCGACTCTCGCGATGACGATCCCACGTGGAGCTTCAACGTGTTTCCGCTCTGGTTCAGCGGCTGCGACAGGAAGGATGACGGCTATTGGGGATTCTTCCCGATCTACGGACATCACCCGCACTTCTTCTTCATGGATGACTGGGACTTCATCCTGTGGCCGATATGGCAGTCGTACTCCGTGAAGGACGTGAGGAGCCGCGCGATCCTGTGGCCGTTCGTCACCTGGCGCGACGAACCGCGCGCGGGCGTGGGAGTGTGGCCGTTCTACGGGACCGCAACGCAGCGCGAGTCCGAGCACGGCTACGCGCTGTGGCCGCTTTTCACGTGGGCAAGCTACCTGGAGGACCGCGACACTTCCGGTGCAGGCTCGTCATGGATGTTCTTGCCGTTCTACGGTCAGGTCCGCCGCGCACGGGAATCGCAGACGCTCGTGCTGCCGCCGTTCTTCTCCTACGCGCGGACCGACAAGGCCACTCGCTGGCGGCTGCCGTGGCCGCTGGTGGATGTCCTGCATTCCACAGTGCGCGACCGCATTTCCGTCTGGCCGTTCTACGAGGCGATCGACGGCTATCCATACGCCGACAAGGGACGCAAGGAGAAGGTGGAGGAGCGTACGCGCCGCTACGGGTGGTACCTTGTGGAGGATTCGGAGCTGGAGTCCGACAGGACGCTGGAGACGCGTTTCACGGTGTTCCCGTTCTGGACAAGCGAGCGGCGATTCTCGAAGGCTAAGGACGGAACGCGCACGGAGGTCGCGTCCTACACGCGCGTCTGGCCGTTCTGGAGCTCGACGACGGTGAAGGGCCGCTCGCGCCAGCGAGTCCTGGAGTTGAACCCAATCCGCCACTCGGAAGGCTTTGACCGCAACTGGTCGCCGTTCTGGACGTTCTGGGAGTGCTGGGACCGCAAGGACGGTCGCACGCGCCATTCCCTCTTCTGGCACCTGATAACCTGGCACACCGGCGAGCGCCGGGCAAAATAGCCGCCGCGCAGCCTGCGGTCAGAACTCGTATAGATCGCTAGGCTCGTCCTGGTCCAGGGCGGCCAGCGCGACATCTTCGCGCTCGATGTCTTTGAGCGCTTCGCGCATGGACTCCAGCGCGAGGTGCGGCGCGTTGCAGGGGCGCGAAAGGTGTGCGAGCAGGAGCGTCTTCAGGTTCGGCGGTGCCACCTCGCGCACGAGATCGGCGGCGTCCAGGTTCGAGAGATGTCCGCAACGGCCGGCGATGCGCTGCTTGAGCGAGACCGGACGGTCGGAGCAGGCGAGGAGCGTCGGGTCGTGATTCGACTCCAGCACCGCGCACGTGGCTTGCGCGAGCGCGTACTTCACTGGCAAGGTCGGCACGCCCATGTCCGTTGCGACGAAGAGGGACGAGGCTGCGTCCGAGAAGAGATATCCAACCGTGTCGGCGGCATCGTGCGGGATGGAGAACGCGGAGACGGAAACGTCGCCGATCGCGAACGGTTCCCCTGTCTCGAAGATGCGCCAGCCGTCTTCGACGCCAGTCAGCGTGGCGATGGCGTCCGCCGTGTTGCCGTTCGCATAGAGCGGCACCAGCGGGTGGCGTTTGTGGAAGGTGGCGATTCCCTTGCAGTGGTCGTCGTGGTCGTGGGTGAAGAGGACGGCGGTCACGTCGGCGGGGCACACGCCGCAGGCGGTCATGCGCTTTTCCAGCTCGCGGCACGAGAAGCCGCAATCCAGAAGAAGAAGCGTTCCGCCTGACCGTATCGCGAGCGCGTTGCCCTTTGATCCGCTCCCGAAAACGCGTAGCCTCATGCGTGGATCTTCTCGTTGGCTGCGGCGACTTTCGTGCGGAGAGTCTCCTTGTGGGCGCGGAACTTCTCGCGAAGAGACGCGTCGGACGTGCCGAGGATCTGCACTGCCAGAAGCGCGGCGTTGGTCGGGCCTGCGCTGCCCACGGCGACTGTCGCCACCGGCACGCCTGACGGCATCTGCACCGTCGCGTAGAGCGCATCCAGCCCGTTCAGCGCACCGCCCGCCACCGGGATGCCGATAACGGGAAGCACGGTGCCTGCGGCGAGAACGCCGCCAAGGTGCGCCGCGCCGCCTGCGGCGGCGATGATCACCTTGATGCCGCGCGACTCGGCGGTCTTCGAGTACTCCAGCGCCACGTCAGGCGTGCGGTGCGCGCTGATCACGCGCGTCTCGTACGGGACGCCAAATCCGTCGAGCGTCGCGCAGGCCTTCTGAACGAGGGGCCAGTCGCTGTCCGACCCCATCACGATTCCAACAAGCGGTTCTTTGCTGTCCATGTCAATTCTCCTTGTTCGATTTGTCAAGCTGTTCGAGCAGCGTTGCTGCTGCTGCGATCTCCGCCGCGGTCTTCGAGCCGGCCGTGGCCGTGGCCTCGCCCAGCCCTTCCACGGTCACGCGCACGGTTACGACGGGCGCGTGCGACGGGCCTTCCGTCTTCAACGTCTCGTAAATGGGGCGTGCCGGCGGCTTGTGCGCCTGCGCCTTCACCTGCAGGTAGCCCTTCGGGTTGGCGGCCCATTCGTTGAGCGGTGCGTCGATCGGCAGCCCGAGCCGGGCGAATACGGCCTGCGCGGCGGCAAGTCCGCCGTCGAGCCACACTGCCCCCATCACGGCCTCGAGCGCGTCCGCGATCACCTTCGCATGCGGCGGCAGCGGGTGTGCGCCCGTGTTGCGCTTGAGGAACTTCTCCAGCCCGATGCGCTCGCCGGCCTCGGCAAGGACCGTTCCCGAGACTAGGTGCGTGCGCCGGACGGTGAGGCGTCCCTCCTGCTCGTCGGGATACGCTGCGAACACGACATCCGCCGAAAGAAGCCCGAAGACGGCATCGCCCAGGAACTCGAGCCTCTGGTTGTCGGCGACGTGCGGGTTCGACATGCGGCAGGCCGGCGTCGTCAGCGCGCGATCCAGCAGGGCGGGATCGCGGAATTCGTAGCCGATCTTCTCTTCAAGTTCCGTCATGGCGTCATCTGATAGACGAACCCGCCCAGCCGAGCTTGCGGCTGAGCACCTCGAACGGATCGGCACCGGGTAGCTCCACGAGCGGCACCGTCACCGATGCCTTCTCCACGATGACCTCCTCGCCCTCATGGACCTGCGCGACGGCCTCGCCGTCTGCGAAGATGTCAAGTGTCTCCGCGCCGGGGCGCGCCACAAGGCGGACTGACAGCCGCGAGTCCTCGCGCACCACGAATGGGCGCGACGAGAGGGCGTGGGGGCAGACGGGCGTGACTACGACAGACCGCGAGTCCGGCAGCAGGATCGGTCCGCCTGCGGCGAGCGAATATGCGGTGGAGCCGGTAGGCGTGGCGATTACCAGCCCGTCCGCGAAGAAGCGCGTGGCGGCACATCCGTCCACAGAGAGCGCGATGATGGCCGCCTGGCCAGAGTTGCCGCGCGAGAACACGACGTCGTTCAGCGCCGTGCGACCCTTCACCGAGAGCGCTGTCCTGCGCGAGATGGTGAAGGCGTCGTCGCGGACGGCGCGCAGCGCGTCCTCGAAGTGCGGGGCCTCCACGCCCGCCAGGTAGCCGAGCGAGCCGAGGTTGAGCCCGAGAAGGGGAATGCCTGGAAACCGGTGCACCGCAGAGAGCATGGTGCCGTCGCCGCCAAGGACGATGATGGCCTCGCACTCATCCGCTCGCGCGTCGTCAAGCACGTCGAGACCGATCTCGCGTGCGAAGCCTGCGAGGCGTGCGCGTACGGCACCTGCCTCGGGCTTGTCGCTGTTCACGTGGAAGGATATGCGTTGCATGGCGGTCAGGCTGGCGGGCGTACTGCGGGTTGGAGGTAGATGGGCAGCGGCTCCGGGCGGAGCAGCTCGGGGTGCGCGAGCGCCACCTCGGCGAGGTTCGCCGCGAGCGGCACGAGCGAACCCTTGTAATGGTGGGCGAAGACGGCCCGGAGGAGCGGCTCGATGCGCGCGCCGTCCGGCGTGACGACGGCGCAATGCTCCGGCACCGCGTTAGCCAGCTCATCCTTCGCCACGAGCGTGAAGTCCTTCACGGTCTGGACGCCGTCGTAGACTATCACCCAGAAGCGGTCGCGCCTGGCGTCGCCGACGACGGCCGTGCGCGCGCCCTCGCGTGCGAGGGCAAGCGTGCTGGGGAGTCCGACCACCTTCTTGCCTGCTGGAAGGGCAAGCCCCTGGGCGAACGCCAGGGCGGAGCGGATGCCGGCGAAGGAGCCTGGGCCTTGTCCGACGAGGATCGTGTCGACATCTCCCACGGCAAGCCCGTTGGCCGCGAGGAAGTCGCGCACCTTGACGGGCCATTCCGCGCTGCGGGAATCAAGGCCGGCGAAGACGCGCGCGGCGATCTTCCCGTCCTTTGCAACGGCCACGCTTTGCGTATCGGTCGATCTGTCGATTGCCAAGAGGTTCATGCGGGAAAGATTTTACCAAATCCGTGCCGTTTCCGCCATGTGCCGTCGCCAACTTTTGATATACTCTTGCCGAATAGAGAGGCCATAATGAAAAAAATCCTGCCAGCAATACTGTCCGTCCTGTGCATCTCCGGCCTGCTTGCCGCGCCGACGGTCTCCCGCGAGGAGACGGCGAAGACGTGGCGCCTGCTCGCGCGCGACATCGCCATGTGGAACAAGCCGCGTCCGCGCGCCACCGAGACCGTCCCAAACTTCCAGCCGCCCGAGAGCGAGGTGCTCAACCGCCAGGCGCTCATCTGGCCCGAGGACCGCGATCCGCTCGACGTGCTGCTCCGCCGCACGCAGGCGCTTGCGGACGACCTGCAGTCCAGTCCTGATGCGCAAACCGTGTTTGCGCAAGACCGCGTCGCGCTCGCCGCGCTCGCCGCCGAGGCCGCGAAGGCAGCGCCCGCCGACGAGGATGCGCGCTACGCGCTCTTCACGCGCCTGATGCGCATCCGCAAGTCGATCGCATGGAAGAACCCGCTCGTGCGGTCCATCCGCAAGCTCCTGTTCGTCACGCGCGAGGCGTTCCCCACCCAGGAGCTCGACTGGGGCACGCACATCTGCGACCAGTTCTTCGGTTTCCACGCGCGCCTGAAGGAATCCACCATGGACGACGGGCTGTACGTGCTGGAAGATCCCTTCGGCGACAGCCCGAAGCTCGTGGACCTGCTCTTCGACCGCAAGGTGGAGAAGGGGCCGTGGAAGGGGCGCAAGCTCCGCTTCAAGCACGGCTGGGACACGCGCAACACGTGTGGTTTCCTCGCGCCTGACGTCTCGTACGACGGCAAGGACATCCTCTTCTGTGCCACGCGCGCGAAGCCCGAGATCCGCAAGTGGAACGACGACACCGTGTTCCACATCTTCAGGTGCCGCACCGACGGCTCGCACCTCGAGCAGCTCACTAGCGGCAACGTGAACGACCTTTTCCCTTGCTGGATGCCGAACGGACGCGTCGCGTTCGTGAGCGAGCGGCGCGGCGGATACGGCCGCTGCCACCGCCGCGAGGTGCCGAACTACACTCTCTACTCGATGTTCCCCGACGGCTCCGACATCACCTGCATCTCCTACCACGAGACGAACGAGTTCGAGCCGTCGATCAACAACGATGGCATGATCGTCTACACGCGCTGGGACTACGTGGACCGCGGCTTCAACCAAGCGCACCACGCCTGGATCGCGTATCCTGACGGACGCGACCCGCGCGAACTGAACGGCAACACGCGCACGCGCCAGGACGTGGGGCCGCACGCCGAGCATTCCGTCCGCGCCATCCCCGGCTCGCGCAAGTACGTGGCCACCGCCGCCGGCCACCACACCCTCCAGCGCGGTTCGCTGGTCGTTATCGACCCGTCCGTGCCCGACGACGACGCCATGTCGCAGGTGAAGCGCCTCACGCCAGACCAGCTCTTCCCGGAATCCGAGGCCAACAACACCCTCTACCACCACTCCGGCGCGTACGCCACCGCCTGGCCTCTCTCGGAGACGTACTACCTGTGCGTGTACGACGGCGACGCGAACGTCCAGTACGGGCCCATCGACGCCCAGCGCCGCAAGTACAACATCACGCTCCTCGACGCCTTCGGCAACAAGATCGAGATATTCGCCCATCCCACCATCTCCTGCCTCGACCCGATGCCGCTCCAGGCGCGCCCGATGCCGCCCGCTATCTCGCACAAGACGCTCGTGGGTCGTCCGCGCCGCGCGGACGGCAGCCTGCCGCCGCGCATCCCGCCGGAGGAGCTGCCCAAGACGGCGACCGTGGGCGTGGTGGACGTGTACAACTCGCGCTATCCGTTCCCGAAGGACGTCCCCATCAAGGCGCTGCGCGTGTGGCAGATCCTACCGAAGATAGAGCCGTTCGTCTCCATCCCGCGTCTCGGCGTCACGGACGAGCAGCCGGGCCGCCAGTGCCTCGGCACCGTGCCTGTGGAGGAGGACGGCAGCGCGTACTTCAAGATTCCCGTGAACGTCCCCGTCTACTTCCAGGCGCTCGACGCCGACGGCTGCGCCGTGCAGACGATGCGGTCGGACACCTACGCCGCGCCTGGCGAGACGCTCACGTGCAACGGTTGCCACGAGGAACGGTCGCGCAGGAGCGCGACCCTCCCTACGGCCTCCCCGAAGGCGATGCGCCGCCCGCCGAGCACGCTCCAGCCCGAACCGTCAGGCTCCAAGCCCTACAACTACCCTCGTCTTGTGCAGGGCGTCCTGAACGCGAAGTGCGTCTCCTGCCACAGCCCCGCGAACGCGAAGTTCGACGCGAAGAAGATGCCCAACCTCACGAAGGGCGACATCGGTGCGAACCCGTTCCAGTTCCACACGTCGTTCGTGGAGCTGATCGCGGGCGGCTACGTGCAGTACTACACGAAGGTGTACAAGGGCAAGGACTGGTACAAGCTCGGCCGCCAGCGCGACGACTTCTTCCAGTCGTACTCCGAGCCAGGCAAGGTCGGCGCGCGCGGCTCGAAGCTATACGCGATCCTGAAGGCAGGCCATCACGGCGTGACGCTCTCGTCTGACGAGTGGCGGCGGCTGATCCTCTTCATGGATTCCAACGGCTCCTACCTGGCCCACGACTACGAGCCGCAGATGCAGCTCGAGGGCCAGGTCGTAGAGCCAGTCCTCCAGTAGTTACTCTGCCTCGAGGATGACGCGGAAACCGACGTCGAACACCTTCTGCCACGGCTCGTAGACGAGGCGGTACGAGCTGGTGCCGTCGCGCGGACGCGAGGCGTACGAGCCGCCGCGCGCCACCTTCGGCTTCTTCGGATCGTTCGCGTTGCGTCCGTCGCCGTCCACGTACGGATACGGCGCATAGTCGCTTCGCGTCCATTCGCTCGCGTTGCCGTGCATGTCGTAGAGGCCCCAGCGGTTGGCGTTCGCGCGGCCAACAAAGTTGATGTTGAACCAGTCGTCGAGGAAGCGCTCGTCGTGGAGCGGATAGTTCTGCTCGATCTTGAACGGCTTGCGGTTGCGGATGTTGCCGCCGCCGTCGAAGCCGACCACCTGGAAACGCGTGTCGCGGTCGGCAAAGTTGGCGAACTTCGAGAAGTCGTCGTCGAGCCCGCCCCACGGGAAGGGCGTGTCTGTGCCCGACCTCGCGGCCCACTCCCACTGCGCCTCGGTGGGGAGATCCGCCTTCACGCCGCACGTCTTCGAGAGCCACGCGCAGAACGCCTTGGCCTCGTGCCACGAGACGCGCACGACGGGCTGGCGGCGATGGTTGCCGATGTGGCCGGGGAAGACGTGGTCCTTGCCGAACTCGTCCTGATAGCGCGAGTCGTGCTCGGGGTCGAAGACGTTGTACTGGTCGTTGCGGATCTCCATCTCCGAGATCCAGAACGGCTTCGCGATCTTCACGACGGCCTGCGGACGTTCGTCGGGATAGCCAGTGGAGCTGCCCATCACGAACGCGCCGGCGGGGATGCGGCGGAAGGTGAGCGACTGGCCCGCGCCGAGGATCAGCGTCTTCGTGTTGACGGGCGTGATCTCGTCGATGCGGCCGAGTTGCGCGTCGGCGGATTGCAGCACGTTCATCGGCCAGCCCTGGAGGGTTAAGTGATTAAGTGGGCCTTCGGCCTTAAGTGGGGCTGCGCCCCTATGTGTCGCTTCGCGACTAAGTTCATTTAGCTGCGAAGCAGCACTTAGCGCCGAAGGCGCACTTAGGCCCGAAGGGCCACTTAACTTCTCCAGTCTGTTGCTCACGATCGCCCAATACCTGTCGTACTCCGCCTCCGGGTTGTCGGGGACGTTGGCGTAGCGCTTCTGCAGCTCGAGGCGGCGCTCCACCTGGCTGGGCACGCATGCGTTCACCCACTTGTCGCCCTTGATCTCCGGCGGATTCCACTTGCCGATGAAGGGCGCGTTGAGGTCGATCCACTCGTAGATCTTCATCCACTCGGCGTCGGCGAGCTTTATTCCCTTGTGACCCTTGCGGAGCATCTGCACGAGCGGGCTTGTCGAGGCGTGGTAGTCCATCTGCGGGAGAAGCGTCTCCTCGCTCTCTGGACCGGGGCGGCGGATGTACGGGTGCAGCATCCGGTAGGCGTTCTCGGGCGTGTCCATCACGAGGCGCTTGCCGGAGAGCTCGTACTTCGTGAAGATGTCCACCTTCACTTCCTTCGCGCCGCCCTGGTCGGCCTTGGCGAGCGGGGCCTTGGCAGGGTCGCCGTGGCAGGAGAAGCAGTTCTTGCGCACGACGGGCCACATCTCGGCGGCGAAGCCCCACGGACGGAGGCCGTCGGTGTCGGTCGGCTTGATCTTCTGCATCTGGCCCTTGAAGTACTTCTCGTCGGCGATCGTGCGCTTGGTGTGGATGGAAGTGCGGTTGTCCTCGTGGCAGCCGGTGCACGAGACGCGCTCGCCGGGCATGCCCACAACCCACGAGCGCATCAGCTGGACGGCCTGTCCCTTCTCGTCGAGCGGCTGGAGTGATATCGGCGTGTTCGCGGGCATCTCGAAGCAGCAGGAGCCGTCGGCCTCGATGTCCACGGTGCCGAGGATGCGCTTGATGTCCCAGCCGGACTCCACTCGCTCGTTGTAGGGCGACTTCCTGTAGCCGATCCAGCCGGTGGAGGAGTGTCCGCCCACGTTGTGGTAGTTGTAGTGGTAGGAGAAGAGGCGGAGCTTCTTGACCGTCCCACGCGGGATGCCAGCGAGGCCGGGGCCGTTGTAGATGTCGGCAACGTGCACGGAGCATGTTGTGGCGCCCTTCACCGAGCGGTCGGGGATGATCGGCGGGCGCTTGCGCGGCACGAACGGGATCGCCTCCACGAGCAGGCCGTCGTCGGCCTCGGCGATGCGCGTGACGTTGTCGAACACGTCCACGAGGTAGAGGCCCATGAGCGCGTCGGGCGCGGCCTTGACGGTGGCGAGGTTGTACTTGGCGTCGAGCGGCCACGGGTGGGAGAAGTAGTACTTGCCGCGCGCGAACTGGTTCATCGTGTAGGGGTCGGCCATGTCGCCCTCCACGTCCTTGCCGAAGCCGGGGAACTCGTGCACGAGGCCGGTCTTCTCCTTCGGGAACACCTTCGTGGGGATGCGGAGCGTGTGCTTGGGCGGACCCCACTCGCGGTCTGGCGGGTCGTACTTGAAGGGATAGGCGCGCGCGAGGGTGGGGTCGACCTGGAAGAAGCGGCCGACCTCGGCGCGGTCGTGGTGGCCGCCGCCGATCATGGTGAGGAGGTGCGGGTCGCCCGGGACGGAACGGGCGCAGTAGAAGAACGTGGGCACGAAGGAGTTCGAGCCCCACACGGAGAGCTGGCCGATGCCGTCGGGGTTCATCGTCATGAGCACGCGGCTCCAGTAGTGGGGCTGGTCGGAGTATTCCCAGCGCGTGTAGAGAATGCGCCCGTCGTGCGTGATGTTCGGCGTGTAGTCGCTGTCCTGCTCGTAGGTGAGCTGGCGCACCTCGCCGGTCTTGCGGTCGATGCGGTAGAGGACGGCCATCGGCATGTTGCCGTCCTCGCACGGCAGGAACTGGAAGGCGGCCGTGCCGAGCATCACCACCTGGTCCTTGTTGGGCAGGTAGCAGCCGTCCCACCACTGGATGTCGTAGTGGCCGTCTTCCGGCGAGACCAACGTCGGCGGTGAAGGGTGAAGGGTGAAAGGTGAAAGGTGTGGGTTGGCGTCTGCCGCGCCCTCCTCACCTTTCACCTTTCGACTTTCATCTTTCACCAAAATCTCGTACACGCCGAAGAGGTTGTTCGTGCCCTTGTACTGCGTGAAGAGGATGCGGGAGGCATCGAAGTCGAGGTCGAGGTCGCGCACCACGGACGTGCCGTCGGCGGGCTTGTATATCTCCGTGTACGTGGGCGTGCCGCGCAGGTTGGAGAGGACGACGATCTCGTTCGGGAAACCGGTGCGCGGCGCGACCATGTGGTTCTCGGCGTTGAGGCCGGTCATGCCGCTGCCACGCCCGCCGAACGCGCCGCGCGGGTTGCCGATCTTTCGGTGGACGCAGAGGATCTTGTCGAAGTCGAGGACCGGGTTCGCGAGCATCGCGGCGCGGTACGCCTCTACGAGCGCGACGGCCTCCGCCTGCTTCGCGACGTCCTTGCCGGCGAGGGCGGTCTGCACGAATTCGCGTTTCGCGATCAAGGCCTCCACGGCGGCGTTGTGCTTCGCCCAGTTGTACTTCGGGTTGGACTTCAGGTCGGCCATCGCGCGGCGCGCGGCATCGGGCTTGAATAGCGCCAGCTGCTCCTTCGCCCGTCGCACGGCGGCGGCGTCCGGCGTGGCCGAAAACGCTGTTGCGGCGATCAGTCCACAGACGATTCCAATAAGATGACCTTTCATGATGCCTCCATCGATTAGCAGTTCTCGCTGGTCTTGTGCGGGAAAAGTATATCACAAATCCGCTTGTGCCTCTGCGTGAGACATCCAACCGAGGCTTTTAGGTTAAAACCACGCAGCGTTCGATGCGGAGGCTCGCCCCTGGGCTCACGTAGTTGAACACGAGCTTGGCGCTGTCGAGACCGCCGGCCGGCACGGTGAACGCAAAGACGTACCGCAGCGTCCCCGGCGCGCCGGGCACGGTCTGGATGTCGCCGCCGAGCTTCGCACCCTCGCGCGCGTGCAGGCCGATTCGCCACGCGCACCACTCGCCGTCCGGCTGCACGGCGTCGAGGTCTACGACGAGCTGGTGGCGCGCGCCCGGCTTGAGCTTAGCGAGCGCGCCATCGGGGAGCCACAGCGTGCCCTGCCCGCTCGGCGGCGCGAAACGCCCGCCCGCGGTGAGGCCCACCGGATTGCCATGCTCGGTGAAGCGCAGCGCGTGCATCGGATCGTCGAGCGTCCATACCGTCTCGGCGGCGTGCGAGGCCGTGAACGTGGACTCGATCGCGCGCGAGGCGCGGTAGAAGTAGTCGAGCGGCGCCACCGAGACGCGGTACGTCGCGCCCGGCGTGAAGAAGCCGCTCGCGAGCACGTGGCGCGCCTTGCCCGTACGGTCGGCCTTCGCCTTCCAGAACTCGCTGAAGATGTCGTCTTCCGAGAAGGCCTCCCATGCGCCGGACGCGCCCTTCCGCTCGCAGCGGATGCGGTACATGAACGGGTCGGGGACCGTCGCCTCTGGAAACTCCACGGCATAGCCGCCGCTGACCGGCGTCACGGCGACCGCCGCGTCCGCCCCGAACGCGGGCAGGCGCTCCACGCGCGCGGCGGCGCGCGCCGGCACGAACGGCGCGGACTGCGCCGCGAACGGCAGGGGCACCACCCACGGCGCGCCGAACTCCGAGCCGTCGCGCACGTCGCAGCGGTAGAACACGAGGCGGTCCGAATAGATGTCCATCACGAGCGCGCCGAAGTTCTGCTTCGCCTGCGGCGGCGGCGTGGAGCCGGGCGCGAACCCGCCCCACGTCTGGAGGCACCCCACGTTCACCGCCGTGAACTCGCCCTGCCAGATCTGACGCTCGCTCGCGAGCGAGCCGTGCACGTGTCCGGAGATGGACACCACCTGCGGATACTTGTTCAGCACGCGGCGGCAGGCGTCGCTGCCCCACTGGCGGCTGTGGAACGTGGTGCCGGCTGGCGGCAGGTGGTCGAACACGAAGACAGGCTTGCCGGGATGCGTCTCGCACGCTCGGCGCACGGCCGCTTCGTAGTCGTCCCACGAGAGAAAGCCCTTCATGCCGGTCGACTGCGGGAAGTTGAGGAACGCCATTCCCTTCCACTCGAGCGAGTCGGTGTGCGTGTTCGGCGCCTCCAGGAGACGATGGACGTCCGCGAACGCCGGCGCCGCGTCGCGCGCCACGTTCCAGCCGCTGCCGGGACGGTAGTCGCACACGTCGTGGAAGGCGTAGACGAACCGCTCAATCGGACGCGACGCGGGATCGGGATAGACTTCGTTCACGGTCTTGCGGTAGTAGCGGTAGCCGTCGGGGTAGTGGCGGTCGGCGATGTCGCCGCAGTTCACCACCATCTCAACGCCTTTCTTCTTGAACAGCTCCAGCGCGGCACGCACGCGCGCGCAGCTCTCCATCGTCGTGCCGACGTGCGTGTCGGTGACGAGCCCGACCCGCGCCACGCGCCCGGCACCGTCCCGGCCGCCGCCATTCCCCCGATGAATTGCCTTCTGTTGATCTTCATCATCTTGCTCCTTCATGAGCCGCCAAGATGGCGGCTCTCCATAATTTCTCATCGTGCGCCGCCAAGATGGCGGCTCTCCATAACTACCGCACCGTGATCACCGTGTTGCTGTTGAACTTGCGGGTGACAGGGCCGATGGCGCTGAACGGCGCGTTCGGCCAGAACACCCGTTCGCTCACCGAGTCCCACAGCGCGGCAAAGCCGCTGTCGAGCAAGACAGGACGGAAGTTGCGGACGAGTTCGCCGTCCTGCCATATCTTCAGCCAGCGGAACCGGCACTTGCCGAAGAACTGCGGCGTTCCACCGAAGTTAGCGGCGAAGAGGTACAGGGGTTGCACCGAGGCGACGGCACTTGAAGCGCTGCAGCTCACGGCGAGATTGCCGTCTATCGTGATCCTCTGCGCTCCGGCCGCGAACGAGGCGTTGACGTGGTACGTCTGTCCGGGCACCACCGGGATTTTGTTTGCGCTCGTGTTGAGGACGGTCTTCGTCGGGTCGGTTTTGTCGGGATACCAGACGGTATTGTAGCCGTAGTAGAAAAACCCGTAGTTCTTCTGCCAGAAGAAGAACCGGCTGTCGGTGCTGCCGCTTGTCCGCGAACCCAGGAACGACTCGTCGCCGCTCGACACCAGCCACGCCATCTCGAACTCGGCCGCCGTGCCGTCGCGCCCGACGATCTCCGTGTCGATGTACTGCGTGCCGTCGGTCTCGATGTATTCCAGGTACGAGACGGGCTTCGCGTCGCCGACAGAGACAATCGCGCCCACGTTTTCCAACGTCGCCGGAACGGGGAGGAACGGACGATAGAGCGTCTGCGTGACCTCGTCCCACAGCATCCCCTTCCCGTCCTTCACGCATGGCTTGAAGTCGCGCACGAGCGTCCCGTCCTGCCAGATCTTCAGCCCGTAGCAACGTGCGAGAGACTCGTATTTGGGGTGTCCGTTGTCGTTCACGGCGAAAAGGTAGAGGTTGCAGCCGGTGTCGATGGACGCCGTACTGGCCGCATTCAATATCCGCTCGCCGTCCAGGTCGACCGTCTGCGAACCGGCGGCGTACGAGACGTCGAACGCATACCTGCGCCCGGCCGCCATGATAATGTGGTTCGTCGACACCACCTCCGCCAAATTGGTCGTGACCGTCTCGTCAAGGTTCGTCGTCACGGTCTCCACGTAGTTCGTCACATGCCGCTCGGGATAGAGTCTCTGCGTACCGTACCCCGACCAGATCTGCGCACCGGCATCGTGCAGAAGATAGAACCGGTCGTCGCCGTTCACCGCACCGAGGTAGGTCCGTTCGTGCCGTGAAATCGCATTCTCCAGATAGCAGTTCTGCTCATCTGGCATAACCCGCATCTGCGTCCAGGAGAATTCACCCGCCGCGCGCGTGCCGGCGCGTCCCTGCACGCACGTGTCGAGGTAATTGTTGCCGTTCGCCTGCAAGTACTCCGTTAAATAATCGGGCCTGCCCGCCACCGTGGGATCGAAGGGCGCTGTAAGCTGCGACTGCTCGGCGTAGAAGATGCGCTTTTCCACGTCGTCGTAGAGTGCCGGGATGCCATGTTTGCGGCAGGGACGGAAATCGCGCACAAGCACGCCGTCCTGCCAGATCTTCAGTCCGTAGAGCCGCGCGCTGCATCGGTTTTCCACGGCGCCCCCTCGGTTGTTGCCGAAGAGGTAGAGGTTGCGCCCCGTGTCGTAGTCGGCGGAATCAGTGGCCGAATAGACCGTCTCGCCGTTCACGACGAGCGTCTGGCTGCCCGCGCGTAGATCGCTTGTGATCGTGTAACGCGTATTGACGGAAAACTGACGGGCGCCGCTCACGTTGTTAAGAAACGTACCGTATCCGACGTTCATCCTGCTGATATAGCTGTGGATCAGGAAGAAACGGTCAGTGCCGTCACGCGTGCCGCGCACGTCCAGAAATCCATAGTCGTCAACGTTGGCGGTGCCAAGCTTCAGCCATTCCATGTCCGCCTCGCAGCTCGTCCCCGAACGGCCGATCACTTCCGTGTCCACGTAGGTGTTGCCGTGGGCCTCGACGTAGTCCACGAACTCGTCCGGCACATCCTCGTTCGCGTCATAGACGAGGTCCGTGCCCGTGATGGAGTAGAAGATCGTCTGAGAGACGTAATCGTACAGGCCCACGCGCCCGTTCTTCATGCACGGGCGGAAGTCGCGCACGAGCTGGCGGACGCCGTTCGCATCGTCCTGCCAGATCTTCATCCCGTAGCATCGCGCCTTCGCCATCCAGTTCGGCGTCCCCTGAATGTTGCAGGCGAACATGTAGAAATTGGCTCCCGTGTCGATCAGGTCGAAGAAGCCCTGCCCGAGGCTGAGGGTAAGCCCGTCAACCTTGCAGGAGGCCTTGCAAATGACGTTCGTCGTTTCCGTCGTCACCGTCTCCTCCACCTCGTCGGTCTCGCCGGTCTCCGGATTCTCGACGAGGTTCGTCACGACGTTTTGCGTCGTCACGATCTCGTTCGTCACGGCGAAATCCGTCTCCACCTTGTACGTGCGCCCGAGTTCCCAGGTGCAGTTGCGTCTCTCGCCGCCCGAGCCGCGGAAGGTCGTGTAGTACTTGCCGTAACCCACCCCGATCTGACCGGTGCCGCCGCTGTGCGCGAAGTAGACGCGGCTGTCCGTATCCGCGTCCGTGCGCGCGTCGAGGATCGACATGTCGGCAAGCGCCATCCACTCGATCTCTGCCTCCATCTTCGTCCCGTACCGTCCGCGCACGCCCACGTCCACGGCTTGCGCGCCCGTCGCCTCCGCGTAGCGGATGAACCTGTCGGGCGTCTCCGCGCTCGCCGCCAGACAAACCGCGAACACGCCTCCTAAAACACACATTTTGCTCGTTTTCATCGTCTCCTCCTCTTGAATGGCAAGACATCATGCCGCCATACCTTTTCCAAGGTTGGCGATATGATACCATAATTCCCCCCCATTCCGCAAGCGGGCGAAAACGGCTCGTTTTCATTTGTCACGCGAGAATCACGTGTCGGCACCGGGGACGATGACGGTCAACATCGGGATGAAGTGGAAGTGCCCGTCCGTTGTCGCCAAGTCAGCACCGTTTTCAAGTGCGGAGGCAGCAATCCACATGTCGTTCTGCGGAATCGGATGCCCCTGCGCGCGGAGTGCCTTGAATATCAATGCATACTTTTCCGCTGTCCTGGTTGTGACGGGAACGGCTTCAACCGTCAGACGCCCAAGGTATTCTACGAGTTTCGCCGCGTTCTCCCGCCCTGGCCGCGTATCGAATATGCCAGCCTGATATTCGCCGATGACAATCGCCGGTATCAGAATGCGATCATATTTGCGAAATGATTCCGGTAACTTGAATTTACCAGACAACAGATTGATGAGCAAATTCGTGTCAAAGACAACTTGCGTCATTTCCACATCTCCTCATCAATCACGTCAAATTCTTTCTGTACCGACCGTAATTCGTCAGCGGCTTCCTTCGACAATGGCGTACCTATGTCGAAGAAGTCCGGCAACGGGCGTTCTTTGCGCTTGAAAAGACCGAGCGCCCCGCCAAGGGCATCCTGGATGAACTTGTTGATGCTCTTGCCAGCCTCGGCCGCACCCTGGCGGATGGCATCCGCCATCTTCTCGTCGGTATGGATTGTAAAGGTCGTCATGATGAATCACCTTTCTAGTTCAAAGTGATTCAAATTATACATCACACGGTTGCCCCCGTCAAGCAGCAATCCTAAACCATCAGCGGATCTTGACCGTCAGGCCGCCCGACGGCAGCAGGCTGGTTCCGCTGGCGGAGACGTACACCATGCCGGACACCTCGTCGTAAAGGCCCGCCTCGCCGTCGGCCGTCATGCACGGCTTGAAGTCGCGCACGAGCGCCTCGTTCGATCCGTCCGCCTCGCCCTGCCAGATCTTCATCGAGTAGAGTCGGAGCCGGCTGAAATTCACGTCCGTCGCGCTGTAGTCGCGGTTTCGCCCGAAGGCGTAGAGGCTGAATCCCATGTCGTACGCATGGGCGTTGGACGCGCTCCGGATCCGTTCGCCGTCCACGGCAAATTCCTGGCTTCCCTCCCAGAGCTTGCTCGCCGCCGTGAGGACACGACCCGCCGAAAGAACCAGCGCGCTGTTGTCGCGCCACGTTCCGTACTGGCAGTCCAACTTTCCGTTGTACACGCTCAGCAGGTCGAACCATCTGTACGTGTCGCCATACTGGTAGTTGGTATTGTGCCGCATGGAAAGGACGCCGTAGTTGCCGTCGCCTGCCACCTCCGTCATGCCGAACGCCGCCTCGCAACGCGTTCCGGCCCGACCCATCACGCCGGTGTCGACGAACTGCGCGCCCGTCGATTCAACGTACGGGACGAACTTGGCGACCTCCGCCTTCCGCGCGGTGACGGGACCGGCGACAAGCGCGCCACTGCCCGGCTGGAAGATCCGGCCCGAGACCTTGTCGTACAGTCCGGCGATGCCGCCTTTCACGCACGGCCAGAAGTCCCGCACGAGGACGCCGTCCTGCCAAATGCGGGTGGCGTAGCAGCGAATTGAGGCTCTGTAGGTCGCTGTCCCCGACATGTTCGCCGCGAACATGTACATGTTGAGCCCCGTGTCGAGCGCCGCCTGCTCCCGGCTTGTGGAAACGGATGTCTGGCCGTTGAGCGTCGCCGAAATCGTCACCTGCGTCCCGTCGTGCATGATGCTGCCGACGAGGCGGTCGGGGTGGCTGGTGGAGAGATACTTGTCTCCCCAGTCGAACGAGACGTGCCCGGTGCAGACCAGGCCCTGGCTGTTGCCGTGGCACAGGAGGAAGCGCGTGTTGCCGTTGTCGTTGCGCGCGCCGAGGAAGGTCGTGTCGGCCACCTTCATCAGCCGCAGGGTCATGTCCGCCTTCGTGTTGCACCGGCCCTTGATGCCGGTGTCCACGTACTGCGTGCCGTTGGACTCCACGTACTGCACGAAGGCGTCCGGCGTCTCGACGGGCGGAAGCAGGTCGCCGCCATACGCGAAGAAGAAGCTCCTCGACACCTCGTCGAACAGCCCCGCCTTGCCGCCCCTCACGCAGGGCCTGAAGTCGCGCACGAGCGCGCCGTCCTGCCAGATCTTCACGCCGTAGCACCGGACCTTGGAATGGAGCGTCGCCGAGCCGCCCTTGTTCTGCGCGAAGAGGTACATGTTGAGGCCCGTGTCCAACGCCTCTTCCGCGCGCGTCTGGTCGATGATCGTCGTGCCGTTGACCGACATCGAATAGGAGACGTTCGTGCCGTCGTGGGTGATGCTGCTGACGACGTGGTCGGATTCCGTGTCGGTGAGGCACGAGAGGCTGGACCTGTCCCTCGACGCCGTGTACGAGCGGTGCCCCATGTAGTATTGGGGCAGCGTGCTGCACAGGAGAAAGCGCGTGTTGTTGCTGTCCGTGCGCGAGCTGAGGAAGGAGACGTCGTTGGCGCTGAGGCACTTGATGCGCATGTCCGCGCTCGTGTTGCACCGGCCCCTGATGCCCGTGTTGACGTACTGCGTGCCCGTCGATTCCACGTACTCCACGTACCTGAAGGGAACGGCGGGGAGCTCGAAGTCCGTTGAGATCGGCGCGCCCGCACGGCCGAAGCTGTTGCGCGGCGTCACCTCGATGTGGATCGGCCCCGACGCGCTCAGGCGGCTGACCGGGAGCTTGCAGACGGTCGGAACGTTCGCCGCGCCGCTCGCGGTCGAACGGAAGAACTTCGCCGCGAACACGTACCGGTCGTCGCGGATGCCCGTGCCGTCGGTGATCTTCAGCGCGTAGTCGAGCGCCCTTCCGCAGCCGGCGCGGAGAGCCGCCGGGATGGTCACCTCGAGGACGGACTGCTCGACGGCCTGCACGCTGCCTCCGCCGCGGTTTGTGCCCGTCGTCAGGCGAACCTGGAGCGCGGCGCCGTCCGGAAACTCGGGAACGAGGCTTGCCGCCGCCCGCGCCGCGTAGGCGAACGGCGGCGGCTCCGCGAGCGGCATGGGCACCACCCAGTCGTCGCCCAGGCTCGTGAAGTCCGCGCAGTCGACGCGCTCGAACGCGATGCGGTCGTCGAAGACGCGCGCGAGGAGACCCTGGTGCCCGTCCCTGTCGCCACCGGGCATCTTCTGCATGACCTTGTAGGGGTCTTCGCCGCGCTGGGATGAGATGGGCAGGTCGTTCTCGCGCCCGAACGGCGCAACGTCGCCATATTCCAGCCCGATGTACTTCAGCGAGGCGGCGCCGATCGAGGTGAACGCGCCCTGCCAGATCGCGCGCTCGTCATTGAGCGACGCGTGCGAGTGCCCCGAAAGCGCCACCGCGTTCGGGTAGGGCGAGAGCGCGGCCGTGGAGGCGCCGTTGTCGTGCCCCCACACCCAGTCGCAGTGGCATGTGTCCCTGGGCGGCGGATGCTGGATGTAGAAGAACGGCTTGGACGGATCGAGCGACGCGCCGTTCGCGGCGAACCAGTCCGGCATCTGCGGCACGCCGATTTCATTCCACCCGCGGCAATGGTCCGCGATCCAGTGCGCGCCCACGAACGAGTAGCCTTTCACTTCCTTGCGCCACACCGGCGCGTACGCCTCGTTGAAGCAGCTCTGCCAGGCCGCGGCGAGGTCCTTGTTGATGGAGTGGTCGTAGGCATCGTCGCCGAACAGGTTCCGCGCGGTGCCGTACGTGTAGCCATCGTAGTCGTGGTTGCCGTAGACGAACAGGCGCTCGACGCGGTGTCCGTCCGGCGCGAGGTCGTTCGGGAACACCTCGTACCACACCCGCGCCACGGCCGCAAGTTCCTCAACCAGCCCGTTGTCGGCCATGTCCCCGCAGATCACGACTCCGTCCACGCCCCTGTCGCGGAACCACTCCAGCGTACTGCGGAACGTCGCCTCCCCGCCGAACACGAACGCGCCGTTCGAGCGGCCGATCGAGAGATGGATGTCCGTGACGATGCCGAGCACGAGGTTCGGCGTGCCGCCCGAAAGCAGCCCGGGCGCCGCGCGCAGGACGCGCGCAGAACCCATCGAGGCGGCCATCCCGCCGATAAACCATCTACGCGAAACGTTCATTTCGTCAGATCAAAAAACTACCGAATGATGATCGTCGTGCCGCTCTTGATCTCGAAATCGCCGCTGACCGGCCCCATCGCGCTGAACGGCGCGCTCGGCAGGAACACCTGCTTGCTCACCGAATCCCACAGCGCGGCAAGGCCGCTTTCGAGCAGGATGGGACGGAAGTTGCGCACAAGCTGCCCGTCCTGCCAGATCTTCAGCCAGTAGAAGCGCGTGCGCCCGAAATACTGCGCGGTTCCGCCGTAGTTGAGGGCGAACAGGTAGAGATGGAGGTCCGAGCTGATCGTGGCCGGTTCCGTGCGGTTCAGGAGCGTCGTGCCGTCCACCTCGATCGTCTGCGAGTCTGTGTTCAGCGACGAGCGCACGTGGTAGACCTGCCCGGCTGTCACGGGTATCAAGTTCGCGCTCTGGTTGCTGCCAACTTGATCCGGCGCGTCTGCTATGAGATATTTCGTGTAGCCGTAGCCGTAGTAGATGGCCGAGGCGAGCGTTGCCGTGCTGTTCTTCTGCCAGAAGTAGAAACGGCTGAGGCTGTCCGCCTTGGACGTGTCGCGCAAGCCGAGGAAGGACTCGTCGGCACCGGCCGCCGTCCACGCCATCTCGAACTCGGCAGTCGTGCCGGAGCGTCCGACGATCTCCGTGTCGACGTACTGCTTCCTGTCCGTCTCCACGTATTCCAGGAACGCAACCGGCTCCACCTCGCCGAAACCGCGGAATTCGCCCGTGTTGGCGTCCGTCGCCGGGATGTCGGGGATCGGGCGGAAGAGCGTCTGAGAGACCTCGTCCCACAGCATCCCCTTCCCGTCCTTCACGCACGGCTTGAAGTCGCGCACGAGCGTCCCGTCCTGCCACAGCTTCAGCGAGTAGCAGCGCGCCGGCGATTCGTAGACAGGACTCCCGTTGCCGTTCACGGCGAAGAGATAGAGATTGCAACCTGAATCGACGGCTGCCGCACTGTCCTTTTCCATGATCCGCTCGCCGTCCAGATCGATCGTCTGCGAACCGGCATCGTACGAGACGTCGAACGCATACTTATGCCCGGCCGCCAACAGGATCCTGTTCGTGGACACGACCTCCACCATGTTGGTCGTGACTGTCTCGTCGAGGTTCGTGACAACCTCCTCCACGAGGTTGGTCGTGATGCGTTCCGGATAGATGCGCTGCAAGCCGTAGCCCGACCAGGTGGCCGTGCTGTTCTCGTGCACCATGTAGAAACGGTTATCGCCACCCACCGATCCGAGATAGCAACGCTCCTGACGCGAGTAGATGTTCTCCAGGTACACGCTCTGCTCTTGCCAGGCGGTACGCATCTGCGTCCATGCATACTCGCCCGTCGCACGCGTACCGGCGCGTCCCCGCACGCCCGTGTCGAGGCAGACGGTGCCGTTCCCTCGAAGGTACTCGACGAAGTAGTCGGGCCGCCCCTCCGCCGTCCAAAGGTTCGGACATGTCAGTTTCTTCTGCTTCGGATAGAGGATGACTTTCTCCACGTCGTCGTAGAGCGCCGGCACGCCGCGCTTGCGGCAGGGCCGGAGGTCGCGCACGAGCGTGCCGTCCTGCCAGATCTTCAATCCGTAGAGCCGCGCGCTGCAATAGTTTTCCACGGATCCGGCGCGGTTATTGGCGAAGAGATAGAGGTTGCGCCCCGTGTCGAAGGTGGCGGACGAAGTCCCTGAGTAGACCGTTTCGCCGTTCACGACGAGCGTCTGGCTGCCAGCGCGCAGGTCACTTGCGACAAGATACCGCGTTCCGAGCGAATATTGATGAGCCGTCGTGTTGCCCTGAAAGACTCCGTACCCCAAGCTCATCTTCGATAGATGGCTGTGGATCAGCATGATACGATCGTCTGCGCCGTATGTGCCGCGCACGTCCAGGAACGCATAGTCGCCGCCGAGCGCCAGCCATTCCATGTCCGCCTCGCAACTTGTTCCGGAACGCCCGATCACGCCGGTATCCACGTAGGTGTCGCCATGTCGTCCGGCACGTCGTCGTTCATGTCGTAGGCGAGATCCGTCCCCGTGAAGGAGTAGAAGATCGTCTCGGAGACGGCGTCGTACAGGCCCACGCGCCCGTCCTTCAGGCAGGGTCGGAAGTCGCGTACCAGATGGCGGACCCCGTTCGCGTCGTCCTGCCAGATCTTCAACCAGTAGCAACGGGACTTGGAATGGTACACCGTATCGCCGTGCAGGTTGCAGGCGAAGATGTAGAGATTGTAGCCCGTGTCGATCAGTCCAGACTTCACCTCGTTCCACAACTGGATGCCGTCCACCCACGACTGGCACAAAACCTCTGTGGCGTTCGTCACCGTGAGATCGGTCGTCATGCTGTAGATCCGGTCTTTCTCCCATTTGCAGGTGGCGCCGCCATACTTGCCGTATTGGAACGCCCCGTACGCCACGCCAATCGGCGCCTCCCCGCCGTTGTGACAGAACATGATGCGCGTGTTGTTTTCGGACGTCCCGTCGTCGCCGCGCGCGTCGAGGAACGCGGTGTCGCCGCCCACGGCCATCCACTCCACCTGCATCTCGGCCCTCATGCCGTACCGGCCGACGATGCCCGTGTCAACCGCCTGCTGGCCCGTGGCCTCCACGTAGCGGATGAACTTGTCGGGCGTCTCGGCCATCAGACCGGTTGCACAGCAAAAAGCAAGAAAGCCGATAGTGAGCACAGACCTGCGCATTCCCATGTCTCCTTTTTTGTACCTGAGCCGTCAGCCGATTTCCCAGCCGGGACGGACATATGGCGCGAGAAGGGCGTTGGCCTCGTCGCTGTTTGAGAAGCGGCCCTTGGCGGCGTCCCAGTCGAGCTTGCCGGCCACGCGCTGCGAGATGCAGCCGAGGAGGACTGCCTCCGTGAGCGGCACGGAATGGTCGATGTGCGAGAACGGCTTCGCGCCGCCGCGCACCGCCTCGGCGAATTCCCAGTGGTGGTTCTTCACTCGCGGGAGCGTGACGGGCAGCTCGCGCGTGGCGGGATGGTCCTGCCAGCGGATGAACTTGCGCTCGCCCTTCATCATCAGCGTGCCGCCGCGCAGGATGCCGTTCGCGCCGACGACCGTGGTGCCGCCGAGGGAAGACATCACGCCGTCTGTCAGGCGTCGGGCCGTCGCCTCCGCGGGACCGGTCTTGCCGTCGTACCAGTATATCTCGACCGGCTTCTTCTGGCGGGCCGAGGTGACGACGAGCTTGACGGTCGTCGCGGCGGGGTACGTCTCGGAGAACTTCGGCGTCGACTGGATCGTCTCCACGGAGACGACGCGCTCGAGCGCGAGCCCGCGCCAGAAGAAACTCATGGCGTGGCACGCGATGTCTCCCATCGCGCCGGTGCCGAAGTCGAACCAGCCGCGCCACTTGAAGGCATGGTAGACGTTCTTCTTGAAGGGGCGTTTCGGAGCGACGCCTAGCCAGAGGTTCCAGTCGAAGGTGTCGGGAATGGTGTCGCTCCCCTCGGGGCGGTTGATCGCCTGCGGCCAGATGGGACGGTCGGTGGTGACGTGGATCTCCGAGACTTCGCCGAGGACGCCGCTCTGGAGTATCTCGATGTTGCGGCGCTGTCCGTCGGTGCCGTTGCCGTTGTTGCCCATCTGCGTGACTACGCCGCAAGCCTCCGCAACCTTGCGGAACCGCTCGGCCTCGAAGAAGGTGCGCACGAGCGGCTTCTCCACGTAGACGTGCAGGCCGCGCTTCATGGCGGCGATGGCGGCGGCGGCGTGCATGTGGTCGGGCGTGGAGACGACCACGGCGTCGAGGTCCTTCTCCTTGTCGAGCATGTCGCGCCAGTCGCGGTAGCGGCGGGCCTTCGGACAACGAGAGGCGACCTTCTTCGCGGCGGCGTCTAGGCGGGTGGCGTCCACGTCGCACAGCGCCACGATCTCCTCGCCTAGGTTGAAGAACTCGTTGAGGTTCGCGCCGCCACGCCCGCCGGAGCCGATGAAGCCCATGCGGAGCTTAGAGCCAGGTTTTGCAAAGTGCGTCTTCGTAAGGATCTCCACGGGCGCCGCTGCGTCCAGCGCGGCGGTGGCGCATCCCGGCACCGCTAACGCGGCGGCGGTCCCGGCGGATGTTTCGATGAAGGATCGTCTTGTCAGCAGCATGTCGCTATCTCCTTGGCTTTTATGGAATCAGTTACTCGCCCTGGGTCGGCTCCATGAGTAGCGCGATCTCGGGGAAGTTTTCGAGGAAGGTGGCGGAAAGGCCTGGGATGGACTTGAGACGGTTGAGCGCGCTGCGCGCGGTGCGATCCACGTCCGCATCGCCGCTGCCGACGAGGATGGTGAAGCCGCGCACGCTGCCGCCTGGCCCTAGCTTGAGTGATACTTGGAGCGGCTTGAGGCCGGGATACCACTTGAACGATTCCTTGTTCCACTCTCGCTTGATCGCCTGCGCTATGAGGCTCACACACCGTTGCTCCTCGCTAGTGGCGAGCTGGTTACGCGCGCCGATGCGGTAGCCCTCGTTCATCTTCCGCATGAATTCCTCCGGCGAAAGCGGCTTGTCGTGGGCGGTGGCCTTGCCTGTCTTCTTCATGGGCGGCGCGTCAATCTTCTTCGCGTTCTTGCGCAGGTCGAGCTTCTCCTTCGGCTTCGGCGGCGTCTTGATTAGCTTCGCCTTTTCGCGCAGGTTTGGCTTCTCTTTGGGCTTGGGCTTCTCCTTCACCTGCTCGACGGCATCAACCTTGGGCTGCTCGATCTTCGGCTCCGGCTCCTTCACTTGCGGCTTCGGCTCCGGTTTCGCCTCCTCGGGCTTCGGCGGAGGGTTGGGGTCGGGATCGGGATCGTCCGTCTGCTCCGCCCACGGGGGGACGATCGTCATGTCGATGGGGATCACCACGTCCGGCCTGCGGAACGCGAACTTGGCCATCCCCCAGAAGAAGACGAATAGCGCCAGGTGCACGGCCAAGGCATAGCCCAGAGCGCGCGCGTTCAGCACGCTCTCGGTTCCCCTCTGCCTCTCCATGTACGTTCCCAGTTGCATGGGATCCTACTTCTCCACCGTCACCAACGCCATCTTGCGGACCTGGCACTTGTAGACGACCTTCACCACGTCCATCACCTCTCCGTATTCCAGCCGCTCGTCGCCCCGCACCAGCACGGGCACGTCCGGGTCCAGCGCCACCTTCTCCTTCAGCGTGTTCTCAAGCTCGTCCAGCGTGGTGGGCACGTCGTTTAGGAAAAGCTTGTGGTTGACGTCGAGCGTGATGGTGTTCGCCTTGTTGTTCTTGTTCGGCAGAAGGTCGGTCTTCGCGCGCGGAAGCATTATCGTGATGCCCTGCTCCAGCGCGGGGATGGTTAGGATGAACGTGACGAGCAGGAGGAAGGTGAGGTCGATCAGCGAGTTCATGTCGATCGACGCCTTCCCGACGCCCGTGCGCGCGCCGCGTCTGCTGCGTCGGCTCATCAGGCGCTCCTTCCCTGGAACTCGAGCGCGATGCGGCCCATAAGGTCGTCGGCGAAGCCCTCGAGGTCGGACATCAGGTCGCGGAGCTTGGACGACAGGTTCGAGTGCAGCGCGACGCCGGGGATGGCGATGAGGAGGCCGACGACCGTCGTGACGAGGGCGGACGAGATGGCGGGGGCCATCGTCGCGATCGTCGCGGTGCCGGCGGCGCCCATGTCCGCGAAGGCGTCAAGCACGCCCCACACAGTGCCGAGCAGGCCGAGCATCGGCGCGAGCGCGACGACGGTGGAGATGAGCCCCATGCCTTTCTCGAGGCGGATCTCCTCCTCCTCCAGCACGTGCTCGCACAGCGCCTTCACGAGGCCGACCTCGTTGGCGGTGAGCGCGGCGATCGAGCTCGCCCCCGGCTGGCGCCCCACGAGCATGGTGCGCACGTCCGGCGCGAAGAGCTTCAGCAGGCGCTCGCACGTGGCGATGTAGATGTTCTCGATCGCGGAGTGCGTGCTGTCGTGGCGGGCCGTGTAGTAGTCCAGCACCTCGCGCCCGCCCATCACGTCGCGTCCGATGCGCCGCGTCATCATCCCGGCCGACGCCAGGCTCTTCCACTTGCTGAAGACCGCGGCCAGCATCACGATGGACGTGGCCAGCTGTATCAGCACGATGCCCTTGCCCATCATGCTCGACTGCATGAAGCCGTTGATGAGCGAACTTGCAAAAAAATCAACCATGTTACATTTCTCCGTTTGCGAAGGTGATTATACCATAAAGATCTGGCGGGTTGAAGGGCATCCGTCAACCGGCGCGTATCAGCCGCAGGGGGTTGTCCCGTCCGATGGCCTCGAGCTCGGCGTCGGAGAGGCCGATCCGCTCTCGCAGCAGGCGCATCATCGCCGCCATGGGCGTGGTGGCGCCCACTAGGCAGTTGCGCGCAGGGTTCCACAGGAGGCCGTTAGGTTCCAGGCGCGCGTGCGCGCCGCAGACCTCGTATTCGCCCGGCGGCATCCCGGCGGGGTACTGGGCGTCGGATACCGCCACGAGGCGCGAGAGTGGAACCGCCCGGCAATAAACCTTCAGCATCGTGTCCGGGAGATGGTGCCCGTCCGGGATGAACATGACGGTGGCGCGGTCCTCGGCAAGCGCCGTCATCACGATGTTGCCGTGGCGAGGGATCATGTTGGGGATGCCGTTTCCGAGGTGCGTGAACGCCGTGGCCCCCGCGGCGATGCACGGCTCGATCTCCGCAGGCGTCGCCGCCATCTGGTGCCCGAGCGAGACCGTGATCCCGCGCGAGACGAGCTCCTTCACGAAGGCAGGCATGCCATCGATCTCCGCCGCCACCGTCACGAGCCGCACCGCGCCGTCCGCCGCCTCCTGGTAGCGGTCGAAGAGCGCGAGGTCGGGCGCATGCACCCATTCGATGGGATGCGAGCCGACCGCGCCTAGCTCGGGCGAGATGAAGGGGCCTTCCAGGTGGACGCCCAGTATTCGCTCGCGGCACTCGGCGTCCGTGCGGCGCGCCTCCGATATCGCGCGCAGGTTCGCGCAGGCGACGTCCGGGTCGCCGGTGACGAACGTTGGCAGGTAGGCGGCGGTGCCGTCCGCCGCCAGCCGCCGCGTGACCGACTTCACCATGTCCGCCGTGAGGCCGGCGGAATTGAAGTCGATTCCGCCGTAGCCGTTTATCTGAAGGTCTATCCATTCCGTTGTCATGCGCCAAGTATAGCACATGGAGGGTGAATGGTGAAAGGTGAAAGGTGAAGGGATTTTGCGGCAGCGGGCCGATGGCCGGGTAGGCGCTAGGCCGCTTCGCGTGACAAGGCACAGGCCGATGGCCGGGTAGGCGCTAGGCCGCTTCGCGGGGCAAGTGCCTGCTACCGGGACCGCCGAGACCACCGGGACCGCCGGGATTGCGCCTGGGAGGTGCTTCGCGCCAGGAATAGGCTACGGGCCAATTGCAAAGAGCGCAAGCCTGGCTTGCCATTTCCCGGTGGTCTCGGTGGTCCCGGTGGTCCCGGCCCGCCCACTGGAAAATGAAATTCCTATCGGGCGGTCCGCCAACTTCCAGCGGCACCCCTATCGGGCGGCCCGCCGACTTCCGCCGACTTGTCAATTGACAAGCGGGAGAGGGCGGTGGTAAGATACGCCCAACTTGCCAAAAGGAGCTTGCCTTATGAGCGCTTTCCAGAATGTCCGTGCGTTTCCCGTCGTGTGCGCCATCTGCGGGATGGCGGCCTTGGCCGCATCGGGCGCGGAACACGTGCCAGGATTCATCTGGATAGAAGCCGAGGACTTCGCCGAGCGCGGGGACTGGGAGGTGGACACTCAGTTCACCCACAAGATGGGAAGCGCGTACCTGATCTGTCCGGGCGCGAACACGCCCAGACCGAAAGTCGCACGCACGACCATATTGATTCCGCGCGCAGGCACGTGGCGCGTGTGGGCGCGCACGAAGGACTGGCTGCCCGAATTCTCGCCCGGACGTTTTGCGCTGGAGGTGGACGGCCGGCGCGGCAAGGTGCTGGGAGAGTCGAAGAAAGGCTGGGGCTGGGAAAACGTCGGCGACTTCAAGCTGAAGGCCGGCGAGACGGAGCTGGCCCTGCGCGACCTCTCCGGCGCGTATGCGCGCTGCGACGCGGTGCTGCTCGCGGAAGACCTCTCGTTCGTGCCGTCTGACGACGACCCCGACGGCGCGGAGCGGCGGCGGTTCAAGGGCGAGCCGGCGACGGTCGCCGACGGCGGGTCGTACGACGTGGTCGTCGTCGGCGCCGGGCCTGGCGGCATGGGCGCGTCGCTCGGCGCGGCGCGGAACGGCGCGCGCGTGGCTCTCGTGTTCGACCGCCCGATCCCCGGCGGCAACGCGAGCGACGAGTGCGGCATCGGGTTCGACGGCGCGTCGCTAGGCAAGAAGAACGCGCGCGAGACGGGCGTGGTGGAGGAACTGCGCCTCACGAAGGTCTATCGTGGCAAGGGCTACACCGGCGCGTTCGAGGAGATGGCGCGCAAGAGCCCGAGCCTTTCGCTCTTCCGCAACGAGCGCGTGATGCGCGTGGAGAAGGACGGCGCGCGGATCGCCGCCGTCCTCTCGCGCAACACGCTGACCGGGCGCTGGACGCGCTGGCGCGGGCGGATTTTCGTCGATTCCACCGGCGACGGCTGGATCGGGCACTTCGCCGAGGCGCGCACGATGTACGGCCGGGAGGCGGGCAGCGAGTTCGGAGAGGAGTGGATCGCGCCGAAGGTCGCGGACCGGCTCACGATGAGCGGCACGCTCACGACGGGACTGAGCCGACGCACGGACCGCGAGCAACCGTACGAGACGCCCGTCTGGGCGCGCGTGATGCCGAAGGGTTTCGACCGGAAGGTGCCGGGACTGGGTCGCCCGTGGTGGCTGGAGGCGCCTGGGCGCATCGACGACCTGGAGGATCCCGAGGCCGCGCGCGACCACTTGATCCGCATCTGCTTCGGCTACTGGGGATACGTGCGCAACGAATGGCCGGATGGTCCGGCGCACAAGGTGCAGCACTACGCGTTCGTCCCGCCTTCCATCTTCAACGGACGGCGCGAGGGCATGCGCATCGTGGGCGACTACGTGCTGACGGCGAACGACTGCCGGGACGCGCGGATGTTCCCTGACCGCGTGACGTACGGCGGCTGGTCGCTCGACACGCACGATCCCCTTGGCATGGATAACCCTCATGGCGACGGCTGGTGGCATCCGCACATGGGCGTGCCGATCTACTCGGTGCCGTTCCGCTCGCTCTACTCGGCGGACGTCCCGAACCTGCTCATCGGATCGCGCTGCCAGAGCATGACGCACATCGCGCTCGGCTCGATGCGCGTGCAGGGCACGCAGATGGCGGCAGGACAGGCCGCAGGCACGGCGGCGGCGCTCTGCATCCGGCACGGCCTCACGCCACGCGAACTGGGGTGGACACGCATCGGCGAGCTGCAGCAGCTACTCCTCAAGGACGACCACTACATTCCCGAGCTTGCGAACGGCGACACGCGCGATCATGCGCGCAGCGCACGCGTGTCGGCGACGAGCGGCATGCCGGACGGCATCATAGACGGCATCGCGCGCCAGGTCGGCGATTGCGTGCACGGATGGGTGTCCGACAGGTCGCAGCCGCTGCCGCAGGCGGTACGCCTTGATTTCCCGAAATCCGTGAAGGCGCACGAGGTGCGTCTGACCTTCGACACCGACCTGACGCCGATGCGGGTGAAGGTGCGGATGCCGAAGTGCCTGGCGAAGGTGTACCGGGTGGAAGGTCTTGCGGGCGGCACGTGGCGGACGCTGGCGGAAGAGCAGGAAAACTTTCTGCGCCACCGCGTGCATTCGTTTCCCGAGATGGAGATCACCGCGCTCCGCGTGACCGTGACGGCAACGTGGGGCGACCCCTCCGCCCGTATCTTCGAGGTACGCGTGTACTGATGGCCCCGGTCATGCAGCATCATGTCATTGACAAAGAGGAACGGGCAATGGTAAGATACTTCCCACTTGTCAAAAAGGAGCTTGCCTTATGCGTGCCTTTCAGAAGATTCGTGCGGTTGCCTTTGCATGTGCGATGCTGGCAGCGGGAACGCTGCCAGCCGAGACGCTTGTCTGGACGGGCGCGGCGTCGTCCGACTGGAATCTCTCAGACCTCAACTGGACGAACGAGCTGGGCGAAGCGACGGCGTGGGTGAACGGGAGCGACGCGCTCTTCACGTCGGACGCGGCCGCGACCGTCTCGATCGCGGACGACATGGAGTTGCGGAACCTGACGCTTGAGGCGCCGGAAGGCAAGGAGATGGTCTGGTCTGACGGCGGCGGCTCGCTGACGTTCGTCACGGACGAGGCGACCCCGACCAACACCTTCACGCTGTCCAACGACGGCAAGCACTGCCAGATGCACGCACGGGTCGTCTGCACGGCGCCGTTCCATCTGCCGGGGGCGGGCGTGCTGCGGCTGCACCACGCCAACAACACGTTCCAGGGCGGCATCGTCCTCTCCCGCAGCCAGCTGCGCTTCCTCCGTTCGGGCTCGCTCGGGTCGGAGACGGTGGCCATGGATGCGTTCGGAAGGCATGACGGGGTCATCTCGGTCTTTTTGGACGACGTCCCACAGCCCGCCGCGCCGGACGTGAAGTTCATCCAGAACGCCTACGCGTTCATGGGCTCGGTCAATGCGAACGCGGTGACGGTGAAGGGCGTGGGCGTGACGCCGGACAACAAGGAGCGGACCTTCGGCTTCGGCCGGTCGAACGACAACACGTGCTCGGTGACCTTGTCGTTGACCCGTCCCGACTCGGAGGGCATCGCGAAGTACCGTCTGCGCGGCGGCAGGCTGCGGTTCGCGTTCGACGGCGGCGTCGTGAAGGCGGCGCCGGAGGCGAGGGAGCTTTGGTTCACGACGCCGCAGAACCTCCCGGCGCCGATGACGGCTCGCGTCACCAAAAACGGCGTGACGTTCGACACGGCCGGCGCCAACACGGAACTCGGCCTAACCTTGCAGTTCGACGCTGCGGCGGCGGCCACGAACGTGCTTGAGACGGTCGAGCCGCAGAACTGGAGTTTCGAGACTGGCAGCTATTTGCCATACTGGTCGTTGGATGCGGGAGGGGTCAACGAGAGCAGCTCCGTCCAGAACAACACAAGCGCGTTCATGAACGACTCGGCGGGCAAACACGTGGAGGACTTCTGCACGACCAACGGCTCGCGCTTTGCCGTGCTGCGCCGCTACGGGTCGATTACCCAGACGGTGACGTTGCCCACGGCGGGCCTGTGGCGTGTCGTGTACGAGCGCGGGTGCCGTCCGAATACGGGCTATCCGGCGCAGGCGCTGTCGCTGACGGTCTCGCTCGGCGGCGACGCGAACGCGACGGTCTCGCCCGCGCAGCCTTCGGTGGCGGCGTATCCCTTTCGTCGCGAGACGACGGACTTGTTTGAGCTGGAGGCAGGTCCGCAGGTACTAAAGTTCACCTCCGGTCCCCATAACAGTGCCAACTTCGCCGTCCTTCTCGACGCCATCCGCCTGGAACGGTGCGAGGTGACGCCCATTCCCGTCGGGCCGCTCGTCAAGACCGGGGCCGGGTCGCTGTCCATCACCAACCTCGTCACGGAAGGTCTCGTCGCGGTCTCGAACGGCACGTTGGCCGTGAGGGAGTCGACGCTGGCCGGTACGCCCGTGGAGGTGGCGTCCGGCGGTACGCTGGCGCTCTACGCGACGAAGGTGACGAACGCGACGGTGAACGTGGCGTCTGGCGGCACGCTGGCGCTGTGTTCCGGCGACGGGAAGAATCTTGTCGTGAACGGCAGTTTCGAGCTGAACGCGGTCGCCGTGACCACAGGTGCCCAGGCCTACGATCCGGGGAACGGCCCCACCGGCTGGACGTTTGATTACGATCCGACGCCGGTTGGCGGGAGCAGCCCGTCGCCGGGCACTCAGCAGAATCACAGCAACATGTCGTCGACGTATGGATCGTACACGGCCTACGGACAGAAGACGGCGTATATGCGGCGGAACACGACGATGAGCCAGACGGTTGAGGTGCCGGCGGACGGCTTGTACGAGGTGTCGTTCCTGCAGGGCTGCCGCAACAGCTACAACAGCTGCAGGATTCCGCTGACGCTCGCGATCGACGGGGCCGTGGTGGTGTCGAACGCGGCGCGCACGGCCTACTACGACTTCGAGCGCAGCACGGCGCGCGTGAACCTGACGGCGGGCGAGCACACGCTCACCTTCGCCACAGGCTATTGGAACGAGATCTTCGCGATGCTCTTCATCGACGACGTGCGGCTGACGGCGCTGGCCGAGTCAAACGAGCTGGAAGGAAACGTGTTCGCGTTCGCGTCGGGCGCGACGCTGGACCTGCAGAACGCCGAGCCGCTCTATCTCGCGGGGGGAGTGACGGTGGATGGCCGCGCGGTGAAGGGGACTGTGAACGCCCTCCGCCGCGCAGGCGTGACCGTGACAGGCCCCGGCTCGATCCAGATCGGTCCGCCTCAAGGCACGGTAATACTTTTCAGGTAAAGGAGCATTGCGATGATTGGAATGATTATGTTGGCGGCGGTGGCGGGGTTTCGGGCTCCGTCGACGTTGCCGGTTGAGTACGAAAAGGGTTTTCTGTGGCTGGAGGCCGAGTCGTTCGTCGACTACGGCGAGTGGCGGCTCGACACGCAGTTCACGCACAAGATGGGCAGCGCCTACCTCATTGCGCCGGGCGTGTGCAAGCCGATCGGCTCGGCGAAGACTACCCTCGCCGTGCCGCGCGCGGGCACATGGCACGCCTGGGTGCGCACGAAGGACTGGCTGCCGGAGTACTCGCCCGGGCGTTTCGCACTCACCGTGAACGGCAAGCAGAGCGGTCCGCTGGGCGCCTCGAAGCGCGATGGCTGGCGTTGGGAGAAGGCGGGGGCGTTCGCGCTCCCCGCTGGCGACGTGGCCGTCTCGCTCGACGACCTCTCGGGCGCGTTCGCGCGGTGCGACGCGATCCTTTTCACGATTGACGCCGCCTACGTGCCGCCGGACGACGCGGCGGGCGTTGCGGCGGCGCGTGCGCGGTTCGCGGGCGAGACGGACGCGGTGAATGACGGCGGCACGTACGACGTGGTGGTCGTGGGCGCCGGCACGGCAGGCATGGGCTCGGCGCTCGCTGCGGCTCGCACGGGCGCGCGCACGGCGCTCGTCCACGACCGTCCCGTGATGGGCGGCAACTCGAGCGTCGAGCTCGGCGTGGGCACGGACGGCGCGGCCGGATCGCACCCGAACAAGAAGACGGACATGCGCGAGAGCGGCCTATGCGAGGAGGCGAACCTGATGAAGGCGCGCGCGAATCCCAAGACGTACAGCGGCGCATACCGTCTGATGGTTGACGCCGAGCCGCGCCTGAAGGAAATCCCGAACCAGCGCGTCCTCTCCGTGGAGAAGGACGGCGACAGCGTCTCGGCGGTGGTGGCGCGTGACACGCTGACCGGGCGGCGTACGCGCTACCGCGCAAAGATCTTCATCGACTGCACGGGCGACGGCTGGGTGGGAATCTTCGCCGGGGCCGACCACATGTTCGGACGCGAGGCGCAGAGCGAGTACAACGAGTGGCCCGCGCCCGAGACGCGCGACAACCTCACGATGAGCGGCTGCCTGATGGACAACTGCGTGGCATACCGCTACGCGAAGCGCAGCTATCCCGTGCCGTACGAGACGCCGCCGTGGGCGAACGTCCTGCCGCCCGGCTTCACTCGCCACATCCGCTCGGTCGCGCCGTCGTGGTGGATCGAGCACGGCGGACGGTTCGACGACACGGCCGACCCCGAGCGCGCGCGCGACGAGCTCGTGCGCATCTCCTTCGCCTACTGGGGCTGGGTGAAGAACGTCTGGGAAGGGCGCGCCGAGGCGGCGAACGCCGAGATCACGCAGGTGCCGTTCATGAACGCGCGGCGCGAGGGCTACCGCCTCGTGGGCGACTACGTGCTCACCGCGAACGACGCGCTGGAAGGGCGGATGTTCCCCGACCGCGTCACGTACGGCGGCTGGCCGCTCGACACGCACGACCCGCTCGGCATGGACAATCCGAACGGCAACGGCTACTGGAAGCACCATCCCGGCGTGCCGACCTACACGATCCCCTACCGGTGCCTCTACTCGAAGAACGTCCCGAACCTCATGTTCGCGGGCCGCTGCCAGAGCGTCACGCACATCGCGCTCGGGAGCGTGCGCGTGGAGGCGACGCTCTTCACGCTCGGACAGGCCGCCGGCACGGCGGCGGCGCTCGCCGTGCAGAAGGGGCTCTCTCCGCGCGCCTACGGCGAGAAAAACATCGTGGAGCTGCAGCAACGCCTCCTGAAGGACGACCAGTACATCCCCGGCCTGAAGAACGAGGATCCGCTCGACCTCGCGCGCGGCGCGAAGGTGTCGGCGACGAGCGTCAAGACCTGCGACCTCTTCGGCAAGGGCGATCACAACCTGCGTCCCGGCCCGAACATGAAGCCCGACCGCGCGGCGCACGACCTCACGGGCCACGCGCGCGCGGCCTGGTTCGCGCGCGGTTCGCTCGATCGTCTGGAGGCGATGGAGTGCCTGATGCGCGTGGAGGCGACGGCGCCCGTGCCGGTCACCCTGCGCGTGTGGGGAGTGGACACGCCCACGAACGGGCCGGCGGGCGGCGAGCTGCTGGCGACGTGGCAGGGGACGGCGCCCGTGCGGAAACAGGCGTTCGTGCGCTTCGCGGGCGACGCGCCGGTGACGCTCACGAAACCGTACGTGTGGCTTGAGATCGGCCGGACGAAGGGCGTGAGCTGGGTCGTGCGCAACCGTCCGATCGGCCCCGGCGACGGACGCGCTTGGAATGCCGGCAAGAAGTGGATGATCGTGAGGGGCGAGCAGTACGCGTTCGTCGCGACGCCGCAGGTGCGGCAGGCGTTCGACTCGAAGGCGGAGTACGTGATCGACGGCGTGTCGCGTCCGGAGGGAACGTGCTCGCACGGTTGGGTCTCCGATCCCGCCCAGCCGCTTCCGCAGGCCATCCGCCTTGATTTTCCGCAGCCGGTGACGGCGAGCGAGGTGCGGCTCACGTTCGACACGGACCTCACGCCGTCGCGCGTGGCGCTCAATCCCTACCCGAAGCAGCTCGCGAAGGCTTACAAGGTCGAAGGACTTGTGGACGGCGCGTGGCGGACGCTCGCGGAGGAGGGCGATAACGGCCTGCGGCTCCGCGTCCACAGGTTCGAGGCGTGCCGCCTGGAGTCCGTGCGCGTGACGGTGACGGCCACGTGGGGCGACTCTTCCGCCCGCATCTTCGAGGTGCGCGTGTACTGATGGCAGCGGGCGCGCCGCCGCCATACGGCCGCACTAAGCACCAGGCACTAAGTACCATCCTCGGCGCATTTTGACATGGTGTTCTCGTCCAAAATATGGTATAATCCTGTCCAACAAACGAACGGGAAAAAGTGACCCATGAGCGACGAGAAAAACACTGAGCAAGACGACAACAATCTAGCCGAGCCGGCGGTCGCCGGCATGCTCGAGGACGTGGCCATCGACGAGGAGATGAGCCGCGACTACATCGACTATTCGATGAGCGTGATCATCGGGCGCGCGCTTCCCGACGTACGCGACGGCCTCAAGCCCGTGCACCGCCGCTCGCTGTTCGGCATGCACCGCCTGAACCTCGGCTCGGGGGTCAAGCACAAGAAGTCCGCGAACGTCGTCGGCGAGGTTATGGGCAAGTACCACCCGCACGGCGACTCGTCGATCTACGATACGATCGTGCGCATGGCGCAGCCGTTCTCGATGCGCATGCCTCTCGTGGACGGACACGGCAACTTCGGCTCCGTCGACGGCGACCCGCCGGCCGCGATGCGCTACACCGAGGTGCGCATGCAGAAGGGCGCCGAGGTGATGCTCGAGGATCTGGACAAGGACACCGTGGACATGGTGCCCAACTACGACGAGACGCTCACCGAGCCGTCCGTCCTCCCCGCGAAGCTCCCCAACCTCCTCCTCAACGGCTCCTCCGGCATCGCCGTGGGCATGGCCACCAACATCCCGCCCCACAACCTCGGCGAGCTGTGCGACGGCATCACCTACTACATCGACCACCGCGACTGCACGATCGATGACCTGATGCAGTTCGTGAAGGGGCCCGACTTCCCCACTGGCGCGCAGATCTGCGGCCGCAACGGCATCATCGCCATGTACAAGCTCGGCCGCGGCCAGCTCTGCGTGCGCGGCCACGCCGAGATCGAGGAGTGGAAGAACGACCGCCAGCGCATCCTCATCACGTCGCTCCCGTACCAGGTGAACAAGGCCGAGATGATCAAGCACGCGGCCGAGCTCGTGAAGGACAAGGTGATCGAGGGCATCAGCGACATCCGCGACGAGTCGAAGGACGACGTGCGCATCGTGGTGGAGCTGAAGCGCGACGCCGTAGCGCAGATCGTCCTCAACCACCTCTACAAGCACACCGAGCTCCAGACCACCTTCGGCGCGATCATGCTCGCGATCGACCAGGGGCGCCCGAAGATCCTCAACCTGAAGGACTTCTTCCGCTGCTACGTGAACCACCGCTTCGAGGTGATCACCCGCCGCACGAAGTTCGAGCTGCGCAAGGCCGAGGCGCGCAAGCACATCCTCGACGGACTCCTCATCGCCATCGCGAACCTCGACGACGTGGTGCGGATCATCCGCGCGTCGAAGAACCGCGACGAGGCGAAGACGAAGCTGGTCGAGGCCTACGGCTTCACCGAGGCGCAGGTCAACGCGATCCTCGACATGCGCCTCTACCAGCTCACCGGACTCGAGCGCGAGAAGCTGGAGGCCGAGCTGGCCGCGCTCATCGCCACGATCGCCGACCTGCAGGCCATCCTCGCCGACGCCGGGCGCGTGTACGCCATCATCAAGGACGACCTCGCAGAGCTGAAGGAGAAGTTCGCGTCGAAGCCCGAAGCGCAGCGCCGCACCGAGATCACCATCGACGAGAACGAGGTCTCCATCAAGGACCTCATCGCGGACGAGCCGTGCGTGATCACGCTCTCCAACCGCGGCTACGTGAAGCGCGTGCCGCTCACGGAGTACAAGGAGCAGAACCGCGGCGGGCGCGGCATCAAGGGCGCGCAGGTGAAGGAGGAGGACTTCCTGCGCCTCGTGTTCGTCGCCGAGACGCACGACTCGCTCATGTTCTTCACGAACACCGGCCGCCTCTTCCTCAAGGACGCCTACGAGATTCCCGAGGCGGCGCGCACGAGCTTCGGCAAGCCGCTCGTCAACTTCCTCAACCTCCAGCCTGGCGAGCAGGTGCTCCAGCTCCTGCCGATCCGCTCCTTCGAGGGCGACGTGGACGTGATGTTCGCCACGAAGGACGGCACCGTGAAGAAGACGCTCCTCGGCGACTTCAAGAACGTCAACCGCAACGGCATCCGCGCCATCAACATCGAGGAGGGTGACGAGCTGGTGGAGGTGCGCCTCGTGAAGCCGGGCGAGGACGTGGTGATGATCACGCGCAACGGCATCGGCACGCGCTTCAACTCGGACGAGGTGCGCCGCATGGGCCGTACCGCCGCAGGCGTGCGCGGCATCAAGCTGCGCGAGGGCGACGCGGTCTGCTCGCTCGACGTGGTGGACGACGCGAAGACGCTCCTCGTCGCGACCGAGAACGGCTACGGCAAGCGCACCGAGTTCAGCGCCTACGAGCGCAAGCACCGCGGCGGCATGGGCGTGACGGCAATCAAGGGAGCGGACCGCAACGGCCACGTGGTGGCCGCGCACGCGGTACGCGACGACGAGTCGATCATCTCCATCACCTCCGACGGACTCATGGTGCGCCAGCGCGTGGTGGACATCACTGTAGTGAGCCGCAGCGGCATGGGCGTCAGGCTCGTGCGCCTCACAGAGGGTGCCACGCTCGTCTCGCTGTCCGTGGCAGATGCTGAACCAGATGAGGAACAATCATGAACATAGTAATACTGCTGGGTGCCCCGGGTTCGGGGAAGGGTACGGTCGCGGGCAGGCTCGCGTCCGAGCATGACAATCTTCGCCACGTGTCGAGCGGCGACCTGCTGCGCGGCGCCGTCGCCAAGGGCACGGCCGCCGGACAGGAGGCCAAGGGCTACATGGACGCCGGCAAGCTCGTTCCGGACGCGCTGATCGCCACGATGATCAAGGACGTCGTCGCCGAGACGACGGGCGACGTGACGATGCTGCTCGACGGCTTTCCCCGCAACGTGGCGCAGGCCGAGATCCTTGCCGAGATGGGCGCACCGGTCACGGGCGCGGTGCTGCTGGACGTGGCGGACGAGGTCATCTTCGACCGCATCGCCGGCCGCCGCACGTGCCCCAAGTGCAAGGCAGGGTATCACGTGAAGAACCTGCCGCCCAAGGTCGAGGGAATCTGCGACAAGTGCGGAGAGAAGCTGACCATCCGCAAGGACGACAATCCGGAGACGGTGAAGGACCGCCTCGTGGTGTATCATCAGCAGACGGAACCGCTTATCGCCTACTATCGCGAGCGCAACCTGCTCAAGACCGTTCCCGGTGTGGGCGATCTGTCCGCTATCGTCGCAAACGTCCTTGCGGTACTCTGATGAAAGTCGACATCAAGAACAAGTCGCAGATCGACCGCATGCGCGTGGCGTGCAGGATGAGCGCCGAGGTGCGCGACCTGTGCGCGGCGGCGGTCGAGCCAGGGATGAGGACGTCGGACATCGACGCGATCGTGCGCGACTACTGCGTCCGCAACAAGGTGAAGGCGAGCTTCTTCGGTTACGAGGGATTCCCCGGCTTCCTTTGCGTGAGCGTGAACGACGAGGTGATCCACGGCATACCAGGAAATCGCATGATCATGCCGGGCGACCTCGTGAAGTGCGACGTGGGTATCTTCACGCAAGGCTACAACGGCGACACGAGCCGCACAGTGATGGTGGGCGTCTCCGATCCCGAGGTGGTCCGTCTGGTAGAGACCACGAAGAAGTGTCTTGCGGCCGGTATCGCCGCGGCGGGTCCCGGCGTGCATCTTGGCGATGTCGGCTACGCCATCCAGAAGGTGGCGGAGGACGCTGGATTCGGAGTCGTGCGCGATTGGATCGGACACGGCGTGGGACGCACGGTACACGAGGACCCCGAAGTGCCCAACTACGGCAAGCCCGGCACGAAGCTCGTGCTGAAGCCTGGCATGACTATCGCCATAGAGCCGATGATCACGCTCACGAAGAATGGAGCGAAGACATACGTTGACCGCGCGAATGGCTGGACGGTGATTACCGCCGACCACTGCATGGCCGCCCACTGGGAACACACGGTTGTCATCACCGATGACGGCTGCGAGGTCCTCACCCTCCCCGCCGACTATCCCTAACTTTCCTAAGTGATTCCCCCTTAACCTTTTAACCCCTTAACCCTTTAACCTTTTAACCCTTTAACCTTTTAATCTTCCCTGGCGGATGAGTCCGAAGGCACCACGGTCGAACGGTGACTGATTGCTCGTCCGTCAGGTTTTTAACGCCGCCATGATGGCGGTGCTTCTAGTCAGTGCGGGAGGGTCGCAACTTGTTGCGACCGCAGGGGATGCCGTTCCTCAGTTGCCTACCCTTAGCGATACTCTAGCCAGTCGGCGGCAAGGAGGCCGCATGGACCGTCGGGACCGCTGATGGCGTTCCAGAAGCGCATGTCCCAGGTGCCGTTGGCGGGATCGCCGAACATCGGCTGCACGGACGTGCTGATGGAAATCTCGAGCTTCGCCTTCTTTCCGGCGAGGTCGGCGGGGACGTCCCACTCGAACGGCGCCCACGCGCGCACGCCCAGATCTCGGCCCGCCAGCTTGACCTGCGTGAGGCGTCCGCCCGTCGCGAGTCGCAGGCGACTAACTGGGACCGCCGCCATCTTGGCGGCGCATCCTGAGCGCGTACTCGTGGCACCAGGCACCGTCACCTCGGCCGACCACGTGGCCGTGCCCGTGAAGTCGACAAGGCCGCTCGCCGTGAGCGGACCCAGCTTCACCTTCCCCTCCGGACGCGGCATGACGACGCCGTTGAAGACGGCGAAGTCGCCCGTGAGGAACAGCGCCGGAAGAAAGAAGTTGCTGTCCGCCTCGCCGGAGGTGATGGCAAAGGCGTGTTCGCCCGGCGCGAGGTCGAACGGCTTCGTCTGACGATAGAGCGGATCGTAGCAGGGACGCAGGGACGTGCAAGGTTCGGAGGATTCCACCTTCGCGCTGTCCATCTCGAACGCATACGGTTCGGCGATGTGGCGGATCACGGTGTCGCCCTTCGCGGGCTGCTCGTTGAGGCCGATGGGGCGCCCGGAGGAGGTGACAGCGTAGCTCATCGCGCAGTCGCGCGTGAGGAGGCGCACGCCCTTCAGCGGCGCGGCGACGGTGAGCGAACCTTTGCGCGCGGGATCGAAGTTGACGCGGCGGATGTT
>CACWSW010000001.1 GCA_902763655.1 uncultured bacterium | reverse complement strand
GCGTCCACGAGGTTCGCCATGTGCATGATCTCCTGCGCCCAAACGTTCGGATACGCGCCGCGCACGTATTTCGCCGCCTCGTGCCGGCAGTTCTCGGCGATTGCGGATATCTCGACCAGCACGCGGTCGGTAAGGTTCGGATGGCGCGAGTAGGAATGGTCGTTCGCGAGGATGCGGAAGAGCTCGCTGGCGTTCGCCCTCAGCGCGCCGCCGCGCAGGTAGAGCGTCCCGAGCCGCAGCAGTACGCCGCCGAGAGGCACGCCCATCACGGTGTCGAGCGCCTCCTCCAGGTCCATCTTTCCAGCGGATGAACCGGAGTAGGCAAGGTTGCCGCCTAGGATGAGGCCAGGCAACGACGCCGCGAGCGGCTGCCAGTGGCCTCCGTCGCCCCAGTCCGTCACCATGAACCCCTTTGCGCCGTAGCGGTGCCCCGCCTTCTCGGCGGCCATCATGTTCTCGCGCATGTTCTCCACGCGCCCGCCGAGCGAGTTCCACGAGCTGGTGCCTGGACAGACGTAGAAGTCGAGTCCCGCCTCCTGGAACTTGGCCGCCTCCTCCATGAACGGATGGTTGCCCTCGTATCCCCAGTCGAGAGCTATCATGTCCTTCGGCAGCTCGCCCACGAGTTCCGGATGCTTGAGTATGATGTCGCCCCAGAACATCGGACGCTTCCCCCTCTTGCGCGCGAGGTCGGCCACCTTCAGGAGGAAGTCGAGATACACGCGCCCTTCGCCCTTCTCCTTCACGGCGGCGGCGCTGCGTCCGTTGCCCCGCAGGTCGAACGTCTCGTCGCAGCCGATGTTGACGAGCCGCGACTCGAAATTCGGCAGCAGCTCGCCAAGCAGCCCGTCAACGAACTCGAGCGATGCCGGATCAGTGGGACAGAGAGTGGTCGGATCCTTCTTGAAGCCTCCCCAAGGAAGCGGCGCTCCGCCCTTGGGCAGCTCGGCGAGATGGTTGTAGCCAGCTCCATGTGTCCGAAGCAGTTCTGGTTCGGCACGAGCTCGATGCCGTGCATCACGCAGTAGAGGTCCAGCTCGCGTATCTCCTCGGGCGTGAGCGGCGACGCCTTCTCCCACACCGCCTTGTGCGCCGCGTAGGCGAACGTGTGTTCGGTGTAGAGCTGGAACTGGTTGTAGTCGAAGCGCGCAAGGATGTCCACCAGCTGCTTCAACGTGCCCATCGTGGGCACCTTGTCGCGGCTGATGTCGAGCATGTATGAGCGGACAGCGAACATGGCCGTGTCGCATGCCGGTTGCGTATTCGGCATCGATGTTGCGGCCGTCGCCGTAGATGTAGTCGAGCTCTGCGCACGCGGGATCTGGATTCTTCAGGTTCAGCGTGGGGGGATACCAGCCGGTCTGGAGCGACTTTACCGTCATCGCCGCCTCGATGGCGCCGCACGCGCCGAGCGTGTGTCCGATGTAGCTCTTGATCGAGGAGATGGGCACGGCTCGCCCGAAGACGGCGCGCGTGGCCGTGCTCTCTGCCACATCGCCAGCGCGCGTGGCCGTGCCGTGTCCGTTCACGTAGCCGATAGACGCACCGTCCAGCCCCGCATCCGCGAGCGCGCCCCTAAGCGCGTACGCCATCGTGTCGGCGTTCGGGTTCGTCACGTGCGTGCCGTCCGTCGTCTCTGCGAAGCCGACAAGCTCCGCTAGGATCTTCGCGCCTCGCGCCTTAGCGTGCTCGTATTCCTCGAGGATGAACGTCCCCGCTCCGTCGCCGATGACAAGGCCGTCGCGGTCCGTATCGTACGGCGCGGGCGTCGTGCGCGGAGCGTCGTTGCGCAGCGACGTGGCGTAGAGCGTGTCGAAGATCGCCACCTGCGTGGCGCTGAACTCCTCCGCGCCGCCGGCTATCATGACGTCCTGCACGCCCCAGCGGATGAGTTCGGCGGCGTTCCCCAGCGCAAGCGATCCGCTCGTGCAGGCAGTTCCCGTGGGCACGAGCCGACCGTGCGTCTTGAAATGCACGCTCAGGTTGACGGCAGTCGTCTGCGGCATTAGCTTTAGATAGGTGCCAGAGGTGACGCTCTGAACCTTCTTCGTCACCAGCATGGAGTAGAAGTCCATGAGCGGCGGAATAGAACCAGAGCATGAACCGTACGCCACGCCGCACCTGCCCCCCTGCAAGGTTGCATCGTCAAGGCCGGCCTGCGCAAGTGCCTGCTCCGTGGCGTTGAGTGCCAGGATGGAGGTTTAGCCCCTCGTACTCGGCGAGTTCTGGAAGCGCCTCGACGCAGTTCTCGAACGTCTTGAGGCGGGCAAATGCGGTCTCCACGTCGTTGCCGAGCGGGCTGACGATTCCCATGCCCGTGACGACCACACGGCGCCTGCTGTCACGCCCGCTCATCGGGCAGCCGCCATTTCTGCCGCGATCGCGCGCGCGGCCGCGACGGGATCCTCCGCCGCGAGGATCGGACGCCCCACCACGAGATGCGTCGAACCGTCACGCACTGCCTCTCCCGGCGTCGCGACGCGCTTCTGGTCGCCGACCGCAGCCCCGGCAGGACGCACGCCCGGCGTCACAAGCAGCGCCGCAGGACCGAGGATCTCGCCGAACCTCCTTCGGGCTGCAGACGATTCCCGCCGCGCCGTTGTCGAGCGCGAGCCGCCCCATGGCCTGCACCTGCTCCGCCGGCGTGCGGCCCGCAACGCCGATGTCCGCCAGGTCTCCCGCGTCGAGCGACGTCAGCACCGTCACCGCAAGAATCTTCGGACCAGCTTCGCCAAATGCCGCCGCCGCATCCGCCGCCGCGCGTATCATCGCCTTGCCGCCGACCGAATGGATCGTCATCAGGTCGACGCCGAGCTTGCCGCCGCTCGTCACGGACCGTTCCACGGTGCGCGGAATGTCGTGGAACTTGAGGTCGAGGAACACCTTCTTCCCGAAGGCCTTCACCGCCTTCACCACGTCGGGTCCCTCGGCAGTGAACAGCTCGAGGCCAATCTTGTAGAAGTTCACCGCGTCGCCAAGGAGACGCACCTTCGCCTCCGCTTCCGCTCGGCTGTTCACATCAAGCGCAACTATTATTTCCGCCATCTCTCTTCCTCCATCATTTTCACCTTCACCTTTCACCCTTCACCCTTCACCTTTCACCCTTCACCTTTCACCTTCCACCCTACTCCATCTCTGTGCCGATATCCAGCGAGTCCAGGTCGATCTCGCCCTCGAAGACCTTCTTGACGGGACCCGTGAGCGTGAAGCCCGTGCCCTTTGTCTGGCGCCAGTCGCCGTCGACCACAAGCTCGTATCCCTGCGACGTGCGCACCCTGAGCGGAAGCGACATCCCTTTCGTCTCCACGCCGACGATCGCCACCGCCACCGCGCCGGTCCCGCAAGCTCCTGACTCGCCCTCCACTCCGCGCTCGTACGTGCGCACCAGCGCCTTGCGCGGGGGAATGTATTGCACGAAGTCGACGTTGGTGCCGTCGGGAGCGAACGTCTCCGCCAGGCGCAGCTCGCGCCCGAGATGCTCCACGTCGGCCGCCGCCACGCTCGTGCACTGCACGATGAAGTGCGGCACTCCCGCCTCGACGAAGTCGCCCGTGACCGCCTGTCCCGGCAGCTGCACCTGCATGTTGTAGCGGCGGTGCCGGGGCTCCGGCATCCACACCTTCACGCTGCCCGGCCCGACGATCTCCGCGTCCACCAGTCCGGCGCGCGTGTGGAACGTCATGGCAGGCGAGCGCACCACGCCGATCTCCCGCGCAAACGCCGCAACGCAGCGCGCGCCGTTCCCGCAGAGGTCCGCTTCGGTCCCGTCGGGATTGAAGAACGCCATGTGGAAATCGGCCACCTTGGACGGCTGGACGAGTATCACGCCCTCGCAGGCGATGCCAGTGTGCGCCGTTGCCAGAGCCGCAAGGCGCAGATGGTCATGTACGGGGAAAGTCTCCTCGCGATCGTCTATCAGCACGAAATCGTTTCCCGCGCCATGCATCTTCGTGAAATGCACTTTCTTCATGTCACCACCTTCCTTGATTGGTGCGACTGACTGGGATCGAACCGAGGCCCCGGGGTTCTGGGGGTGGTTTTTCGGGGGTTTTTCGCTCATTTCGCTTATTGTTTTCTTTCATTGTATCATATTCCGTATCATAAAAACCAGCGGGCTATAGCCATGACTTACCCCTTGTAGAACGCAGACCCCAATAGACAAAGGCAGCCCACGACGGCGACGTAGTAGCTCTGGTCGTGTACAGACCAGAGTATCAAGCCAATCGACATGGCGCAGAGAATATGCTTCACCGTCACGCCCCATATTATAGCATTTTTGGGGCGTGTAAAAAAGTGTAAATTTGTGGTTGACGGGTGTGCGCACATTTTGATATACTTTACGCCGTCATCAGGAGTAGAATCGTGAATCAGAAAAAAACAACTCGCAAAGGAAGACACAAACAGGGCAAAGTCCGCATCGGCGTCTATGTCGAACCGCACAAGAAAGCGATCGCGGTTTACATCGCCGAGCAGAAGAACATGACCTTGACCGACGTCATCTGGCGCGGCATCGAATCTCTTGCCTTGGGCATGGGCGTCATCGACTCCAAAGGGAAGGTCACGCCTGAGCACAAGGAAGCGGTAGAAGTAGTCGAGGAAATAGTCAAGAAAAGTGAGGTGAACGGATGAATCAAGAATCATTCAGAAGCAAGCTCGAACGCGTGGCTGCAAAACGCGGCTTTTCTCCGGAGGAATACGTGCGCAGAATACGCACGATTTCTTCTGGCCGTAGGGTGTGCGCACATCCCGCAAGGCGGGCATGTCCGCGCTTGCGTGATAACACCTAATTTTTTTTGCACACCTTGGGTGTGCGCACATCCGAAGATGGGAGGCATGAATGAATCTTGAAGACTGGTACAGGGAAACCGAGCGGCCGGAGGAGCGCGAGCTTCGCCGGAAGCTGAGGCGTCAGGCGATCTTGGAGGTGATCGGCGGGATCCTGCTGGCCATCTTCGGCGTCGTTCTCTTCTGGCTGTATCTCGCCGCGACGCCGCCGCAGTCGAGCGCGATCAACGACCTCGAAGAAGTTGGCACGGAGGCGAGGCCGTGACGGCTGGCGAGGTAAAGACGTCGCTCGCGAAGGCGGCGAGGAGGTGCTGGCCGAACGTGACGAAGGCCAGCGACCTCCCCTTCCCGGACTACTGGAAGGCCGTCACCGAGTGGCTGACGTTCCAGGCGCCTCATGTCGGAGACGCGCTGATGTGGAAACTGATCGACGACTTCGCGGTGTCCGCGAAGGAAGCGGAGGAGCGGGGCGAGGCGCCGACCCCGCCGAAGGTGCCCGAGCGCGTGAGGGAGATTTGGCGGAAGGCCGAGAAGCAGGTGATTCCTGACAAGCCGGCGGAGCCGGTGCAGAAGCCCGCCGCGCCGATGCAGCCAGTCGCACCGGCGCGGGCGGCCGATCCGATGGAACAAGGGAGGCTACTGTGAGCGAGACGGCGAGCGAGATATTCGGCCAGCGCGAAAGGCCCTACGACATGCGCTGGGGGACGCCGGATCAGGTCAAGGACCAGTTCGGCATAAACGTCGCCGTGCTGAAGGCGGTATGGAAGCGCGGCTGGGTGCGCGCGCGGCAGGGAAACTGGGAGAGCGACGAGAAGCGTACGCAGACCGTCTATTGCTTCGAGGACATCCACGGCTGGCTGGAACGTGTCGCGCACAAGGTTAGCGAGGCGTACGCGAAAAGGTGGTGGACGGACGAGACGATCGCCGCGCTCGAGGAGAAGACGCCGGACGGGCCGTACGCGCGGAGCGGGCGCAGAGGCCCGCAGCTCCGGAAGGACGGCTTCGCGCCGTTGCCGAGGAGCGGGATGGTTTGAGGAAGGAAGAATCATGGACGCGGTGATACATGTCAAGGTGCCGGAGGTATGGTACGCGGGGCTTAAGACTCTCGCGGACGATTCCGAGGGAACGATAAACCAGCAGACGCGGCTTGCGATCCGCGAGCGGCTGGAACGCAAAGGACTTCTGGCGGAACGCCAGGACGGACGCCAGACGGAGCTGGCGAATCAAACGGAGAAACAATAGATGAAAGCTACGATAACGAGGGCCGCACTTGCGGAGGCGGCCCAAGCAGTCAAGGGGCTTGTCACGAAAGACGGCCTTAGCGCGTTCAGCAAGATCAGGCTGGACGCGAGCGGAAGCCTGTCGGTGACAGGCTCGAACGGCGACGTCCAGGTCGAATGGCGCATGGACGGCGACATTCGCGACAAGGGGACGGTGACGGTTCCCGGCACGGCGTTCGCGTCGTTCGTCGGCGCGATGCCGGAGGGCAAGGTGGAAATGGAATCGGCCAACCACAGGCTGGCCATAGAGGCAAACGGCGTGAAGTTCAAGCTCGCGGCCGGCGATGCGATGGACTTCCCGGTGATGGCCGGTCCGAAGGCCGAGGCGCGCGCGAAGCTGAGCCTTCCGTGCATGACCCTTCGCGAAATGCTGCGGAAGGTGAAGTTCGCCGTCTCTACGGACACGACGCGGAAGAACCTGGAAGGCGTGAACATCGACCTGAAGGACGGCATGCTCGGAATGACCGCGACCGACGGACGGAGGCTTGCGCATGTCGAGAAGGAAGACGTGGCGGACGCGGCGCAGCCTGGAATGAACATCACCCTGCCGACAAAGACGGTCGCGATCCTCTACGGGCTTCTGGAACGCATGGACGAGGAGAACGACGTCGATGTGGTGTTCGACGGATCGGCCGTGCAGATCGTCGGGGACACGTGGATAATGACGGCGAAGGTTCTGGCGGACAAGTACCCGAACTGGCGCCAGGTCGTGCCGAAGAACCAGAAGCACCGCGCGGAGCTGAAGCGCGGAGCGTTCCTGGAAGCGATGGGCCGGGCCGCTCTCGCGAGCGACGAGGCGAGCGGCGTCAAGATCACGCTGAAGAACACGAGCGCCGTGTTCGAGGCGAAGAACGACATCACGGCGGCGAACGCGAGCATGGCGGCATGCAAGATGGACGAGGGCGTGAAAGGCGAGTTCCGCGTGAATCCGCGCCTGATGAAGGACGCGTTGGAGTCTATCGACGAGGACGACTTCACGCTCCATTTCGACGAGGGCGACGGGAAGCCGATTAAGCTGACATGCGCGCTGCCGTGGGTGGCGGTCGTCATGCCCTACAGGAAGGAGGGCTGAGGTATGAGCGAAAAGGTAGAATTGGATGGTGACGGTGTGCCATTGGAGGCCGAAGGATTCTCGGAAAAGGAGCGGGCCGCGAACAGGCCCGGCGAAACGGAAACGGGAAAGGCTGATTCGGAAACGGGAAAGGCTGATTCGGGAACGGAAAAGCCTGATTCGGAAACGGAAAAGCCGGAAACGGAAACAAAGAAGCGCGACTGGGTGGAGGAAGCCTGGAAGTGTTTCATCAAGGACGCTGGCGACATCGACCCGACGGATCCCGTGAAAGCGGTCGAGGCATACTTCCGGAAGAACGCGACCGACGAGCTGAAGGCCCGATGCAAGGCCGAGGGCAAGGACGCCAAGGGCTGCTGGAAGTTCATAGAGGCCGTGGCAAGGAAAGCGCTGCATGGATCGAGCGGCCACATCGACCCGGCCGTGGTGTACGCGATCGCGATGCACTGGTTCGAGGACGTGCCGGCGGACTGGGACGCGCCCGCAAAGGCTCCGGCGCGGCAAGCGAAGACGAAGACCGAGAAGAAGGCGAAGCCGAAGAAGACGGCCGAGACGCCTTCCGAGATAAGGAAGGAGAAAGAGCGCCAGGCCAAGGCGAAAGCCAAGGCCAAGGCGAAGAAGCCGAAACAGCAGCAGGGCTTCTTCTTCGAGATGCTGGAAACGCCGGAACAGGAAAGCGAGGTGAAGGATGTTTGAAAATGGGTATAACATACTTGCGGCAAACATCGCGACGGGCGTGTTTATCTCAATGCTTCTCTTGGCCTTCTGGCCATGGAACGACAAAGACGAACAAGATCAGAAGTCGTCGGAAGGAGGGACGGAGAAATGAGCGACGCTGAAACCTATCTTGCGTTTGCGGGAATCGGCGCACCGGTCACGACAGCGATGCGTGGAATGGGATATTTCTCGCAGCCGGCCAGCAAGGGACACCACCTGGCGAAGCACGGTGGGCTGATGCGGCACAGCGTGAATGTGACTCGGCGGCTGCTCGCGCTCACGGGTGCGCTGTGCGTGTACTGGCCGCGCAAGGAATCGCCGTATCTCGTGGGGATGCTTCACGACCTCGTGAAGTGTCGGTGCTACCGCGCCGTGCCTGGCGAGGAAGAGAAGTGGGAGTATGTGCAGCCGGAGTATCACGGGCACGGGGCATGCTCCGTTGCGATCGCGGCGGAACTGGGAATCCAGCTGATGCGCGAGGAGATCGCTGCTATCATGTTCCACATGGGGCCGTGGGGAGTCGGCAAGGAGTATTCCGAGAGCGAGTTCCGGGCGGCGATGAAGGCTTTCGCGCAGCAGATCATCGCCGCACACACGGCGGACTGGTATGCCGCAGAGGTGGACGAGCGGGAGGTGGAATGATGGACGACAAAGAGAAACAGGAACTGATCGACAATGTTCTGTCCGGGAAGATCCCCATAAGAGAGCTGAGCGAAAATTGTTTCCATGATCTGCTTGACGGCTTGAAGAGAATGTATTTCGCGCGCGTAATGAATTGCGTAGATGCGTCGGCCAAATGGGATAAGGAATGGCTTGTGCTCTCAGACATATTCCAGCGGATATGCGAAGGCGAGGTGAAGTCATGAAGCCGGTTAAAGCGATAGACCTGGTGTTTAAGGCGCAGCCGATGATTGCGACGTTGCGCGAAATCATCAAGCAGAACTGCGACGAGGGCCAGATGAAGGAGTTCATCGACGACTGCGACAACTGGCTCGATGGGGCCAGGACGCTTTTGCGGAGGGGGCATGGCGCCGACAATAGCGGAAATAATCTTACGCCGGGGACAGTCTGTGCGGGTAGCCTAAGACCTCCGAGGACTGTCCCTGGCGCAAGTGCAACTCAGAACGAAGGCGAGGTGGAAGGATGATGATGCAGTTCCTGAAAGAATTTCTGTTCCCGGCCTTTGGTCTGTTTACGGTCGTTTGTGTTGCCGGTGTCGGCATTGCATGGCTGTTCCATGTCATCCATTCGATTTCGCGCGCGGCGGATGCGCTAGAGCGGATAGCCGACGTGCTCGAGTGTGACGAAGATGTCGAAGAGGACGAAGAAGAAGACAACGAAGAGAAAGGTGGTGCGGTATGATACCTGGGGCGCAGAACAGAAGGCTGAAGCGAAGCGAGTGCGCCGTCCTGCACCTTGGACTGAAGAGCCACTGGTACAGGATGATCGACTCCGGCATGAAGAAGGTCGAGTTCCGCGAGGCAACGCCGTACTGGGAGAAGCGCATCGAGAACTGGGAGAAGCGTATGTGCGAAGGCAAGACACCAGTCATAGAGTTCCAGAACGGATATGGAAGATTCTCGCCAAGGATGGCTTTCATTGCCGGTCGTGACGAGGGCGCGGTATATCTGTTCCTCGGAGCGAATGTTCCGGTGCGGGCCAAAGAGCTGGGCGAGTTCCCGAAGAACCGATATGTGTTGTTTATCGGCGAGCGAGTGATTCTGCAATATGAGCAAGACCCAGAAGCATCGGCACATGCTCTTTATCAGAAAGGCGAGGTGGAATGATGCTTACCAACGAACAGTATGCGGAGGTCGTGGAGTTCGACCGCCAGTACAGGGAATTCTACCGGCGGATCGACCGGATGAAGAAATTCAACCGGCGGACGATCAGGTACAACTACATCGTGCCATGCGAACGCAAGGAAAAGAGCCTTGCGGAGGTGTTAGGTTACGACAAGCCGACGAAGAAAGAGGTCTGCATCGTGAACGTGGCCGTGCGTCTGGACGTGAACTACGTGCCGATCGTCAAGGAAGTCATGTGGATGCGTCCGGAAACAGGCTGGCAGGAATACCGCGACATGTCCTATTACGGGATTGCCGGATGGACGGTCCGGTGGGCGAAAAGCGACTACCGCAAGCGGAAGCCGCGCGCGGGCGAGAAGTTCCGGATAGGGAGGCGGGTTGACGACAGGTCCTACCACATGGACTTCAAGCACGGTCGCCCTGGATTCAACCGCACATTCGACGAAACCGTGAACCCACAGGCGTTGGAGGGAACACGGTACCAATACTGCCAGTACGACGACGACGTGCCATGCAACACAGGTCTGATGGAGTGGCTTGCTCTCTACCGTCGGGAGCCGAAGGTCGAGCTGCTGGCGAAGTGCGGGCTTTACTGCTTCATAAACCCGGCCGGGCTGAAGGCGCTGAAGCAAAAACGCATATTCCAATGGGCGAAGGACAACATGGCGATGCTGCGGAAACACAGCCATCTGCCGATCAAGTACGTCCTTTGGGCGGCGCGTCACGACACGACGCTGGAAGATGCGCGCCATCATTACGAAATCGTCGTACACAACCTTTCCCACGAGCTGGACAGCATGCGCTGGCATCTTAAATATCCCGGGAACGACCGTACAGGCGTCAGGCTCAAACTCGACTACGAACGGCTCGCGGGGCTGCTGAAGAAATGGCATGTGGACGGCTACGAGTACGGGCGTTACATCCAGCATGCCTTCGACGCCGGGCTTGACCTCAAGAACGACGGCACCCTCTACCCTCCGACGCGCGGCGGCCGTAAGGCGTTCATGGCGCGCCTGGAGGAACTGGAACGCGAGTGTGCGCGGCTGGAGGAAATACGCGAACGGGCCGAGAAGAAGCGCCGCAAGGCGGAGGAAAAGGCCGAGAGGGAATGGATCGCAAAGACGATGAAGGTGCGCTTCGAGGAGATCGAGGCGTTCCAGAAGTCGCTGAAGCGCACGGCGACGCTCAGGGGTTGCGGCTATACGCTCGTCCTGGCGAAGACGCAGAAGGAACTTCGCGCCGAGGGGCGGCGAATGGGCAACTGCGTCGGCAACGGCACCTACGGTCGCGGCATCGTCGAGGGCGACAGGCTGATCGTGATGCTGGGCCTCGGAGGGAAGAGCTACTGCGACATCGAGATCGACCGCAGGAACTGGCGCGTGAGCCAATGCTATCTCAAAGGCAATACAACACCGCCCGAAGAAGTGCGCGAGTTCGCGGATCGGATCGCGGCGTTCCTTAAGAAGGAACACAAGCGGCATCGTAAGGCCGGTCTGTTCAATGTGCCAAGGAGGAAGGCGGCGTGAAGCGGAAGCGGACATGCGGGCGATGCCCGAAGTTCGATCGCGGCTGGTGCGTCCATCGGGCCGAGATGCGCCCGCCGGACGCGCCGAGCTGCGAATGGGGGAAACGCATGATGTACAACGCGTACATGGCCGGGTACATGCGCAAGCGCTACAAGCCAAGGAAGGAGCGCAAGAAATGATTGCGAAGATATTTCCGGTCGCGCTGATCGTCCTGGACGTCGCTGCGGCGGTAGTGTACGCCGCTTGCGGCGACTGGCGCAGGTTCATCTACTGGATCGCGGCGGCGACGCTGACGGCCACGGTGACGTTCTAAGGAAAGGAGCAAGGCATGGAACGGGACAAATGCTGGTGGACGGTGAGGACGGACTGCGGGACGCGCAGGACGTTCGCCGTCTCGAGGGCGAAGGCGGCCAGGAACGTCAAGTACCGGCTCGTCATGGACGACCGCAGCTACAACCGGCCCACGCCGAGCGACCTTGCGGAAATGCGCGACATCGAAGTGATCGAAGTCAGGCGCGAAGAGGAAGGCGGGATATGATTTCCGAAAGCGAGTTTCTGGGAAAGTTCGAGGGTGTGCGGCAGACGGGCGGCGGATGGATCGCCCGGTGTCCCGCGCACGGCGACGACAATCCGTCGCTCTCGATCGCGCGCGGCGAGGACGGGCGCTGGCTCGTACACTGCCACGTCGGATGCAGCGCGGATGCGGTCGTCAGCGCCGTCGGGCTGAAGATGGCGGACCTGATGCCGTCGAACGACAGGCCGCAGCGGACGATCAAGGGCCGCTGGGGCAAGTGGGTGTGCGACTACCTCTACACGGACGAACAGGGAACCGTCCTCTACAAGAGCTGCCGGTACGTGAAGGAGGACGGCAAGAAGACGTTCATCATCAAGACGCCCGATCCGGAGGCGAAGTTCGGATGGAGCTTCGGACTCTCCAAGAAGAACATCGCCCGCGTCCCCTTCCGTCTTCCGCGCGTCGTCGCGGCGGCGAAGGCCGGCAAGACAATCGTCGTCGTCGAGGGCGAGAAGGACGTGATGACGGTCGAGGAGGTTTGCGGATGCGCGGCGACCTGCAACGTCGCCGGCGCGATGAAGTGGGGCTTCAAGTTCCCGAAGGACTGGATCGACTGGTTCAAGGGCGCGGGCGGGATCATCATCATAGCGGACAACGACCCCAGGACGAAGAAGGTGACGAAGCACGTCCGGGGCGAGACGGTGGAGGAGGAGATCGAACACTGGCGCGGACAGAAGCATGCGGCGGACGTGCGGCGCCAGTTCCTGGCGGCAGGTTTCGAGGGCAAGATCAAGCTGATGGTCATGCCGCCGGTCGGGGAGGAGCATCCGAAGGACTTCACGGACTGGGTGGAGGCGAGGCGAAAGGCCGGGCTGAAGGCGGACAGGGCCGCGTTCATGGAAGCGGTGAAGGAGGCCGCGCCCTGGCCGGACGAGTGGAACTTCGACGCGGCGACGCTCGAGCTTGCGGCGAAGGACGACGGACGGACGTTCGCGGAGCGCACATCTACGGATGTTGCCGCCGCCGAAGGCCGCGCCAGCGGCCAGAGAAACGGCGGCGGCGATACCGCATCAGATACACCAGACAAGCCGGCGCGCGGCAGGTTCGGCGCGCCCGTCCCCCGCGCCCCCGACGAAGACGTGGAAAAGTACGCGGTGGATTTCGACATTGGCGGAGGCCGCTTCGCGACGATCACGCTTGAATACGGCTGGACGGTCGAGCGCGTTTTCGCGGCCTCGGTGTACGCCGTGAGCCGCAAATGCCCGAACAACGAGCTTCCGAAGGGCGTTCCCGTGCGCCTGAAGGCGTGGAGCGCGGCGATATGGCTCATCATGCGCGGCAGCTTCTTCTGGCACAGCGACTACCGGGACTTCGCGACGTGCATGTTCCTGGACCGGGACGCGAAGAGCTGCACCCTGATGCGGATCATGAGCGACGAGTTCTTCGCGTTCGTCGCCAGGAACGCCAAGCTCGAGGACGTCGATCCGAAGAAAGGCGACCTCGCGAAGGTGCTGGGGCTTGTGAAGCAGATAGCGGTAAACGAGGACTATTCGCGCGGCGTGAGGCCCGGCAACAGCTGGGAGAGGCGCGGCGACGCGGTGTACATTTCATCAGGCGACACCTCGATGTGCCGCGTGAAGGACGGCAAGTGCGAGATCGTGCAAAACGGGACGGACGGAGTTGTGTTCCTCCGGGGCAAGACGCTCGCGCCCTGGAAGCTCCTCGAGGGCGACGGGAAGGATCCGTTCGCGACGGCCAAGATATTCACCGGCGCGAGCTTCGCGGACGCGAACGGCCTCATGAACGTGCGGCTCTGGACGATGAACCTCCTCGCTTGCCACGCGACGAAGCCGCCCCTTCTAATCACAGGCGGCGCCGGATCGGGCAAAACGCGCATGGCCAAGGGGATAAAGGAAATCCTCGGGATGCGCCAGGACGGCGCGCTCGACCTCTCCGTGCAGCAGATAGAGGACGGCGACAAGGGCCTCGACGCGTTCTGGGCGACGGTCAACGACGGCAAGCTCGAAGTCTTCGACAACTTCGACACCAAGGTCAAGTGGGCCAGCGACACCCTACAGACGGCGGCCACGGACGGCCAGACGAAGCGCAGGACGCTCTACACGACGTTCGGCGTCTCGATCCTCCGCGCGAACGCGCACATCATCCTCACGTCGAACAACCCCATCTTCTCGACTGAGGGCAACGGCGGACTTGCCGACCGGCTTATCACGATCCCGCTCACCTTGAACCGGAACGTCAGCCAGGACGCGGAGCTTTCGGCCGAGATCGCAGCGAACCGCGACGAGTACCTGACGTGGATCGCGCGGACGCTCGCGAAGGTCCTGCTCGACAAGGAGCCGGTGGACAAGTCGATCAACCGGCGTCATCCGGACTACGGCGAGTTCTCCGTGCGCGTCGGCCGCGCGATCGGTGACGAGGAAGGAGTCATCCAGGCCCTAGGCGCTGCGGAGGCCGACAAGGCCATTCTCCCCTTGATGAACGACGCCGTGACCAAGGAGATCATGGCCGTGCTGAGCGACAAGGGCTACGAGTGGACCGGCACGGCTGGCGAAATGTCGGAGCTTATAATCGCCAAGCAGGGCGACGACGAGGACGACAAGACGAAGGTCATCTTCTCGTCCCGTCGTGTCGGCAAGGCGCTAAACAAGTATATGCGCCAGTTTTCCATCGTTTTCCGCATGGACGAGCCGAAATTGCGCGAGGGCCGGAGCGTCTATGCGTTTCGCGGCATGACCGCGCTCGGTCGAATGTCGGTGGGTTTGGTGGATTCCGAAGCCACTTTTGCCAAAACCCATGAGAGCGCGAACGCGCACGGGTTTGTGGAAAATCGCCTTTTTAATCCACCTAACCCACCGGACGCGGAAACCACGGCCACGCGGGGCGCGGGGGCGTACCAGGCGCCAGCACGCGCGCGCGCGCCTTCCCCGCTCCCCTTGCAAGAAGAAGAAGGGAACGTAGAAAATGAAACGGATGATTTCAACTGGGATTTTTAGTGATCACTTCGAAGTGATCGTCCGTTTGGCTTCAAACGCCGCAAGGCGCTTGAAAAACAGGGTGTTTTCGGGAGTTATCGGGAGTGACGAGGGATGAAACAAGGCCTGACACTGATGGAGGAGCGGTTCTGCCAGCTCTCGGCGCTCGGATCGACTGCCCGCGAGGCCTATTCCGAAGCGTTCTCGCTTGCGATAACGTCAGACAAGAGGCGCGTCCATACGATAGACAACCGTGCGAGCCGCTTGACGAAGCGGGCCGACATCATCAGCCGGATCGCGGAGCTTGCCGGGGAAGCGAAACGCAAGAACCGCGAAATGTGGGAGAGGCGCGGAGAAGACCTGGCCGACAAGCTGTACGAGCGCGTCATGGAAGCGGACCAGGCCGGGCTGCTGCTTTCCAAGGGCGCCCTGAAGGGAATAGAGGTTCTGGCGAAGCTGAAAGGCCTGAACGCGCCGGAGGAGACGATCTTGAAGGACGGCGGCAAGGCGGACAGCTACACGCCGCGCGGCGTCGAGGGCATGAGCGACGCCGACCTGCAAGCCATCATCGACCAGGATGCGCAGACGATCGACGTTGAATCCGAGGAGGTCAAGGAATGATCGGGCCGAGGGAAGCGAGGATAGAGCTTTTGCGCAGGGCCGCGCAGGGAAACCTGCTGGCGTTCCTGCAATACGTCTGGTGGATGCCGTCGCCGCTGCATATCGGACGGCACACGCGCGAGCTTTGCGCACGGCTGACGCGGGCCGTCGAGGACTTCCGGCGTGGGATAGACACATACCTCATCGTGAACATGCCCTTCCGCCACGGCAAGAGCGACCTCGTTTCGCGCGCGTTGCCGGCATACTTCCTCGGACGGTGCCGCGACATGCAGCCGAACGTCATCATGTCCGGCTACGGATCCTCGCTTGTCAAGGGCTTCAGCTCAAACGTGCAGAACATCGTCGAGGGCGAGGCGTACGGACGGCTGTTTCCTGGCATGAGGATCGACCCGGAGAAGAACGCCACGGACGAATGGCGCATCAAGGACTCCGTTTCGTCGGTTTACGCGCAGGGCCTTGGAGGTTCGATCACCGGCAAGGGCGGCAATCTTATCATCATCGACGACTACTGCAAGAACGCGGAGGAGGCCGAGAGCCAGACCACGCGCGACAAGACATGGGAATCGTTCAAGACAGACCTTTGCACCCGCACGAACGCGCCCGCGCACATCATCATCGTGTGCGCCACGCGCTGGCATGTTGACGACCTCGTGGGACGAATCTACGAGGAAATGAAGAAGAATCCCGACTATCCGCGCTACGAGTCGCTTATCTATCCGGCGCACAAGGACGGGCCGGACGGCTGGAATACGCTCTTTCCCGAACACTACCGCGATTCGTGGTACGCCATGCAGCGTTCACAGCTTGGGCCGTACCAGGCGGCCGCCCTTCTCGACTGCGATCCGAGGCGGGCTGGCAAGACGGTGTTCAGGCGCGAATGGCTCGAATACTACTCCGGGGAAATCGACTGGCGGCAGATGCGCATCATCATCCTCGTGGACGGCGCGAAGTCGAAGAAGAAGACGAGCGACTACACCGGCATCCAGGTGTGGGGGAAGAACCGTGACGGACGCTCGTATCTGCTGGACGGAGTGCATGCGCGGCTCAACCTGGACGAAAAAATTAAGGAACTGTTTCGCCTGGTCGAACGCTTCGGCGGGCCGCGCAAGGTCGATTGCGTCTGGTGGGAGCAAGTCGGGCCGATGAGCGACGTGGAAGCGCTGCGGATCGAGATGGACAGACGGCTCTACCACTTCACCGTCCGAGAGCTTCGGCACAACACGAACAAGGACTTCCGAATCATGCGGCTTGTCGTTCCGTTCGCGAAGAGGGACATCGTGCTTCCGCTTAGAATGGTGCGCACCCGCATAGTGGAACCGGGCGACGGACGCCCGCCGGAAGCGCAGATATACGACCTCGTGCAGGAGATGGTCGAAGAGGAACTTCTTCTCTACACGGGCGACCAGGCGAGCATCCCGCACGACGACATGATCGACTGCATGGCCGACCTCACGGACGAGGAGGTGCTTCGCGACTTCACGCCTCCGGAGGGAGGAGCGCCGACGGGGGCGCAGGGCGAGAAGGCCGGCCGACGGGAAGCGTCGAACCGGCTCTTTGCGCGCTGACGAAAACCTGTCAAGCGAAAAAGAGGCGTTTTTAATCTTTTTTTTGCGGGCGCGACGCGCTCATATCGCTTATTGCGTTCCCTTGCGCCCTTTTAACTTTTCGCCCTTCCGCGCGCAGAAAGATTTTTTCGTAGCGTGGTGTATGATCTACGCGTACACGAGACAACCAGCAAGGAGCGAAACCATGGGACACAAATCGAGCAGCAAAGCAGCTTCAGCACCTGTCAGGTCACAGCAGACCGTGACAAGGGCTGCGGCGTCGTCCGCGCCGATCGCGCCGACGGTGCAGTCGCCGACAACCGATGTCGTGACGCCTGCGGTCGCGCGTGACATCAGCGTCGATACGCAGACCGCGCAGCAGAACCAGGCGCTCGCGCGCAGCCGCCTCACCGGCATCCGCTCCACCTGGTCGTCGTTCGGCGGAAAGTCGTCCAAGCTCGGATCGTAAGGGGCCGCGATGGACTACGCGCTCATAGCCAAGCACTGCCGTCACGTCGAGACGCAGCTCTTCAACGCGTTCGAGAAGCGCAGGCCGCTTCTGCTGGACGTCGCGCGCGAGTTCTATCCCGCAGCGATACCTGGCCTCGCAAAGGGCGTGGAGGAGATGGCCGACGGCTACCAGCACGACGACGACCACCGGATGCTGACCACGGTTCCGATGGACTGCATGCGCCGTGGCGCGGCCGGATTTCACGGCAACCTCACCAGCCCGACGACGCCGTGGTTCAGGTTCAAGCTGCCCGACTTCATGACGCCGGACGGCGAGACCACGCACGAGCAGAGGAAGCTTCTCGACAACATGACCCAGGCGACGCGATGGACGTTCTCGCGCTCGAACGCCTATCCGATGCTGAACCGGATGTACAAGCAGCTGCTCTCGTTCGGATTCAGCTGCGCGGTCGTGACGGCGGACAAGGCGCGGATCGCGCGCATGACGACCCTGCGCGTGGGCACATACGCGCTCGGAGTCGGCGATGACGGGCAGGTTGACACGTGCGTAAGGCGTTTCGCGTGGACGGCGGCGCAGATCATCCAGAACTTCGGGCGCGAGACCTGCCCGCAGTACGTCATCGACGCGGAGAAGAACCCGACGGCGCGCTTCGAGGTGTGCAACCTCATCGAGCCGAACGCGACCGGCGACGCGAAGAAGGACGACGAGATCGCCCGCGAGCTGAAGATGTCGGACGAGACGGTCTACCGCTCCATCTTCTGGCTGAAGAAGGCCGCCGGCCACAAGAACGACGGCTTCCTGCGGGCGATCGGATTCTCGATCAAGCCCATCGTGGCGCCGAGGATGGAGTGCGAGGACGGAGACGTGTACGGGCTGGGACCCGGGATCGACGCGCTAGACCTGGCGAGAGGATGCCAGTCGTTCAAGTTCGACGAGCTGAATATCGTCGGGCGGCAGTCTGAGCCGGCCGTCGTCGCGGCGGACGAGATGAAGGACGAGGGCCTACGTCTCTATCGCGGAGCCGTCAACTACGCGCGCTTCGGCGAGCAGAGGGCCGCGCCGGTCGTGCCGGTGTTTCCGAATCCGCCTGGGCCGGAGGGGGCGAGGGAGGAGCGCGCAGACGCCACGCAGGAGATCGCGCGTCTCTTCTACAACGACGCCTTCAGCGTGATCGACGCGGTGCGCAGGGGCGAGACGGGCCGCATGACGGCAACAGAGGTGGAGGCGCACGTCCGCGAGGCCATGCAGCGCCTGGCGCCGGTCGCAACGCTCTTCGACACGGAACTTCTCGATCCGCTCGTCTCGATCATGGCGAAGTACACGGTCGCGGCGATGCCGCAGCCGCTCACGCCGGAACAGGCCAGGCAGCTGGCGAGCGTGGACGTGGAGTACGTCTCCGCGATCCACCTTGCGCAGAAGCAGAGCGTCATCGTCGGCATCCAGCAGATTTTCGACACGGCGGCGACGATGGCCAAGGGCGGAGTGCCTGGCGCGCTCCACCGCGTGAACGCCGACAAGATGCTCACCACGCTTGCCGAGCTGATCGGCTGTCCGGAATCCTGCCTGAAGAGCGACGAGGAGGTCGCGGAGGCGGAAGAGGCCGAAAGGCAGGCGGCGGAGGAGCAGGCGCAGCTTGCGAAGGCGCAGGTCGCGGCGGACACGGCCAAGAACGTCGGCAGCATACCTCTCGACGAAGACCACGCCGGCAGCCAGCTGGCGGCGGCGATGGCGCAGAACGGAGGCGCGGCATGAACAATCCGTTCGCAGCCGCATCGCCCAACGAGGAGCGAGAGCAGAAGGAGCTGGAGGCACACCGGTTCTCGGAACTCCGCGAATCCCTCTCGCGCCTCGTCGCGAACGAAGACTTCCGCCAGTGGTTCCAGTACGTCAACTGGAATCTGTTCGGCGAGTCGATCCCGCCGGACGAGCTTGACGCATTCACGCAGGGCAAGCGCAGCGTTGTCGGATTCCTGAAGCGCTCGCTCGCCATCGCGGACGGCGGCCCAGAGTTTCTGGGCGAACTCACCCGAAAGCATTTCGCAGCCATAGCCAAGGCAAGGGCCAAGGCGAAGCTGGGCAACGACAAGAACGAGGACTAGCAATGGAAGATACGACGACCACGCCACCGGCAACAACCACGCCGCCAGCGACGACCACGCCACCGGCGACGACGACAACGCCACCGGCGACGACCACGCCACCGGCAACAACCACGCCGCCGACTACGACCACGCCGCCCGCGACCACCACGCCGCCCGCGACCACTACGCCGCCGGCTACGACTACTCCGCCTGCTGGCGAGGAGCCGACCATTCCTGTTGCGGCGGGAGAGCCGCCAGCGACCACCACGCCGCCCGCAACCACCACGCCGCCAGCGACGACCACGCCGCCGACGGAGATAAACGTCGAGGATTATGCGACGAAGGTGACGATCGACGCGGAGATCGCCAAGGACGTCGAGGTTGACCAGGGCGCGATGAAGGCCGTCGCCCCGATCCTGAAGGAGGCGGGCATCTCGGTCGAAACGGCAGGGAAGCTCGTCAACGCGCTCGCGCGCTACCAGGTTGAGCAGTTCAAGGAGCGCAACGCCGAGCGCTTTGCCGACAACAAGCGGATGCACGATGCCGCGATCCAGAAGTACAGCAAGGCCGACTTCGAGCAGATCAACGCCGGAATCGACGCCGCCTTCGCGAAGGACGGCGTGATGAACTACATCGTCCGCAACTCCGAGATCGGGAACGATCCCGAGTTCCTGGAACTGATGAAGTGGTACGGCGCGCATCATCCGACGAACATGCAGCCGGCGGGCGGCGGTGGCGGCGGAGGCACGACCGGACAGTCCGCAGGGTTCGAGGGTATCGCGAGCAGCTGGAAGTAAATGATTTTGCCGTCGGGTTCGCGGGTGCGACACAAGGCGGCGGACGGGCACGGACGCACCGTGCAAACCGAAAACAAGGAATCGGAAAATGCAGGTAAACGGAACAAGAGTCCTGACATACCTTGACTTCGTGAAGGGCCTCGACCCGAAGGGCAACTTCGCCCACCGGATCGTCGAGCTCGTCGCGAAGAAAATCGAGATGCTGGACGACATCACGGTCATCCCCGCGAACGACGGCTCCGCGCTCCAGACGACGGTGCGCACGGAAACGCCGAAGCCGGTGTGGACCACATACTACGGCGGCATCCCCTCCAACAAGGGGAGCAAGGCCAAGATCAAGGTGTCGTGCGGGCGCATGGCCACGAAGATCCTCGTGGACAAGAAGCTCTACGACGAATCCGACGACAAGGACGCGGTGCTCGAGGACGAGATCCGCGCCAACATCACGGGCATGAAGGAGGAGCTTGCCAACGCGCTCGTGTACGGCCTGATCGCCGACAACCCGCTCGGCATCAACGGCCTCTTCAAGCACTACAGCGCGTATGGCAGCGAGACGGCGGACGACACGGAATCGGCGCACTACGTGTTCAACGCGCTCGGCCTCACCGGCAACACCGGCGCCAAGACGAAGCTCGGCTCCATCGCGCTCGTCGGCTGGTCGCCCAACACGATCACCTGCTTCCACCCGGAGAAGTCCGGCACGGGCGGCATCGAGAAGAGCGACAAGCGCGTGACGGACATCCCCGACCCCGACATTGGCGGCGACGCCACCTACGAAGCCTACATCCAGTACATCTACTGGAAGCTCGGCCTCGCGGTGCGCGACTACCGCTACGGCGGGCGCATCTGCAACATCCAGCGCGACCTCATGCTCACCAAGGGCTACGAGGCGTCCTACGTCGAGCTGATCGACCGTCTGTCGCAGCGCGTCATGGACGACGACGTGAAGCAGTGCTTCTACATGGACAAGCTGATGTGGGAGAAGGTCTGCGTGTTGTTCAGCCGCCTCACGCGCGGGAACGCGATCACGTTCCAGCACGTCGAAGCCCGGAAGGAGAAGCGCCTCTTCGGCATCCCCGTCCGCATCATGGACCCGATGAAGGCGAACGAGGCCGAAGTGCCCGCGTTCTCCGCCTAATCCAAGGAGGGAAAGACAATGCACGACAAAATGCTCATGTTCTTCCTGAACAAGGCGCTCGCCGCCACGCAGAACACGGAGATCACGTCCAAGCTGATCGACACCCGCTACAACGGGGACGACATCGACGGGCGTCTCTTCATCAAGGCGCAGCTCGGCGCTTCGGCGTCCGACGGCTACGTGCGCTTCAAGGTGCTCACGTCCGCCAACGGCAGCGACTGGTCCGACGTCATCACGGCGACGAACGTCGGCGCGAAGCTCTACGAGGGACGTCTCCCGCTCGGGCTGAAGCGCTACCTCAAGGCCGAGGTGAAGGTCCTGACCGCGATCGACGCGGCGACCACCGTGTTCGCCGAGATCACGGACGCGCTCGAGCACGACCTGGACACCGCTCGCGTCCAGGGCACCGAGGACGTCGCCAAGCAGGGCGACGCCGTCCGCGCCGTCGTCGAGGCGTAGCCAAGGCAATGCGTAAAACCGCTCCGCCGTCCGCGTCTACTACGCTCTCGCGGACGGCGGGGCAATCCCGAAAGGAACGACAATGAAGATACTTTGCAAATCCGCGACGCAGGTGCCCGGACGCGGAATCGTTGACAAGGGACAGACGATCGAATGGCCGAACGGGATGCCCTTCCCGCCGCACATGCTCGGCAATTTCGTCGAGGCCGAAACGGAGCTTCCGATCGCGAACGTCGAGCTTCCGAAGGATGGCGACGGCGACAAGCCGACACCGCCACCGGCGAACGATCCAGACGCCCGCGACGCGCTACCGCAGAACGGCGAAGCCGTTGGAACGCGTCAGCCCACGCTCGAGGAAGCTGCTGCCGAACAGGCCCGCGCCGAGAAGATCGCCCAGGACGAACTCTTGAAGAGGACTGCGGCGCTCGGCAAGGAGAAGCTGACGGCTGCGCTTGACGCTTGCGGCGCCGCGTACAAGGCCAAAGACACCTGCGAGGAACTGGCCAAGAAGCTCCTGCGCGCGCAGGGACAGGACATCGACTGACGGAGGACGGGCCATGGCGAAGAAGGTCACGATAGAGGTTGACGCCGAAAGGTCGTCGCTCAGGATCGTATCGGGGAAGATGTTCCTCGGGACGAGGACTGCGGTGGAGCTGGACGGCTGGGAGCCGGACAGCGCGAACCACAGGCCGGTGCTGACCGTCTTCGCGCAAGGCTCGACCCTTCCGCTCGCGCAGTCGTCCTACGACGACGGCGCGCTTACGCTCGACCTCACCGGCGCGGAACTCCGCAAGGCGTTCCACGGTGAGGCCGCGCGTCATCAATTCGGACTCTACCTCAACCAGCAGGTGACGGAAAACGACGGCGACACGTGGACGTGGAAGCCGGATGTGGAGGCAGTCGGCGCAATATTCATCGACTGGTCGCCGGAGGTGTTCGAGCTTGACCGGGCCGCGTTCGGGATGGCCACGCTCAAAGGCCCGCCCGGAACGCCCGGGCAGGACGGCAAGAGCGCCTACCAGCTCGCGGTCGAGAACGGCTACGAGGGGACGCTGGAGGAGTGGCTGAAGTCGGAGCGCGTGACCGTGACGCTCCAGGGCAAGACGTTCGAGTTCTCCACGGTCAACGCCATAAAGATGGCGGACGCGATCAAGACGATATTCGAGGCGATGGGAGGAACCGTATCATGAGACGACTCGCTTTTCTCGCGATCCTCGCGGCGTTCGCGGCGCACGGCGCCAGCGTCAGCACGGCCAAGTACGGCATCCTGGGGCTGAACGACAACGTGGTGACGAACGTTGACCTCTCCGGACTCTCCATGTCCGAGGAGGATCCGTACTTCTCGCAGTTCACGCAGCAGGGCGGCGACATGTACGGGCCGCTGCGCTTCCCGAAGTCGCAGGGCGGCCTCGACATGTCCACGACCATATCGTCCAACGGCGTCTCGTTCTGGAAGTTCACGACGTACGGCTCGGGCGGCTACTGGTCGATGCAGGACATCGGATGGAACGACTTCCTGACCGGCGAAACCGATCCGCACGTCCCGGCATGGGCGAAGGGCGCGAACAAGCCGGTCTACGGATGGCACGAGATAACCAACACGCCGACGCACCTTTCGGGCGACGTGCCGACGAGCCGCACGGTGAACGGCAAGGCGCTCTCGTCCGACATAACGCTTTCGGCGTCGGACGTGGGCGCGCCGACAATGGCCCAGTACAACGCCTCGTCGAACCTCGCGGCAACGGCGGACGGCAAGGCCACAACGGCCATCGCCTACCTACAGGGCGACGACGCGAAGGTCGTAATAACGAACTACGACTCCACCGTCACGATGCCGTCCATGAGCTTCCAGCAGCGCGTGGACGAAGGCGGATCGAACTACTGGAAGATCGTCTGGAACGAGATGACGCGCTGGAACTGGCTCTTCGGCACCTACCTGCCGACGAACTACCACGACAAGGCGCAGATCGCCGCTCTCATGGACGAAAAGGCAGACCGCGCCTGGGGCTTCTACGAGAGCCACACGGGGAACTACGCGCCTGACGGCTACACGTGGATCAGCAGCCCGAAGATCGCCATCGCCGCAGGGCTTGCCTACCAGCGAACGATCACGTCCGAGGGCGCGATATGGGTGCTCGTGTCGAACGGGCTTGTCACCGAGACTGGCGGCAACATGACAAACGGCTTCTTCCGGATCAGCGACGACGAGGGCAATTCGCTTTTCGAGATCGTCAAGGGGAACAAGCGCACCGTCGGCGCGCAGGCGGGATCCATCACGACGACAAGCGTGATGGGAATCACCCACATGCACATCACCTACGCCGTCGTGAGCGAGTCGCATCCGACCGTCAAGGTCTGTGCCAACCTCTCGACGGCTGACTGGAAGGCCGAGACGGCCGGCGACTGCGTGGCGAACGTGGAATGGACAGGTTCTAGCGGTGCCTGGGTGGCAGAGGTGTGGGGAAAGACCGCGCTGCCAAAGATGTTCGTAAATGCGGAGTACGAGGTTGGCGGCGAGACGTACATCAAGAACTCCGCGCCCATATCCACGGAGGGCGGGATCCTCTGCACCGACGGCATCCACAAGGTGAGGCCGGTATACAACAACGGTTCGATCACGTGGGAGGTCGTGCAGTGACCGAGGCGCTCATAGCGGGATTCGGTGCGTCCGTCCTTTGGCTCTGCGCTTGCGCGCTCGCGATCATCGCGGGAGCCGTATGCGTTCCTTTCGCGAGGGACATGCTCTCGCGCGTGCGGACGATGTTCGGCAAGTCGAAGGTGCAGGGCGTCATGGCCACTGTCGCCGTCGTCTGCGCGGTGCTGTACGGCGGGAGCAAGGCCACTCGCAACGTCAGCTTCCCTCGCACGGACATCGAGATCGCGTATCTGGTGGACGCGGGATCGTACGTCACCAATGACCTCGTTCACGTCGCCTTCCACTCGTACCTGATCCCGTCGTCCGCGCCGATCGTCCTTTCGTACTGGCCGGACGGATCGACGAACGAGGAAGAAATGGTGACCGCCTACGCGGCGACGCTCGCGGACTTCCCGAACCCGCTTGACTTCGCCTTCGAGAACGCCATCTCGAACCGTTGGTACTGCTACACCACATGGACGCCAGGACCGGCCGTACACACGAACGGCGTCTGGCAGACGATTTGGATGACGGACAGGCTCTACAACCTCGACCTGATCCCGATCCGAACGGCGATCGAGGCCGACGGCGAGAAGATCGCACCGCCGGTGTTCATCCTGCCGGAAGAAGAAGGAGAACCAGACGATGAATAAGACAGCAGCACTCTTCGCGCTCGCCCTGGCGGCGCTCGCGCCTCTCGCGCTCCGTCCCGAAGGCAACCTCTCGCAGGTCGTCGCCCAGACGCTCTTCTCGGACGGATCGACGAACACGTGGACTCAGGCAGACCTGATCGCCGCATTGCAGCTCATCAACCGCAAGTACCACCGCGACTGCGAGAACGGCAACGGCCGGAGGGCCTGGCACGGGAAGCTGATGCTACAGACCGTCACGACGAACGGCACGACGCTCGTAAAGACGGAACGCCACGAGGACGGAACCGAGTTCACGTTCGAGGCGCCGTACGTCCCGCCGTCCGTGTCCGTCAGCAACGCGAACTCGCGGCTGAAGACAACGCTCGTCAAGGGCGTCCCGAGGGAGCTTGCCAAGGCGAGGCTCAGGCGCCAGCAGGAGAAGGCGAGCGTGTCGAACGTCACGGTGACGGTCACGGCGGGAGGCGACAGGTGATGGGCGACAACGCGGAAATCTACCAGAGACTCGGCAAGGTCGAGACCGAACTGGCGTCTGTGAAGACGAACATCGTCTGGATCCAGCGTTTCATGTGGCTGCTGTTTCCGAGCGGAGGCCTGTTCGGCTGGGCACTCGCTAAAGTGTGGGGAGGCGGCTGATGACGACCAAATGGGCATCATGCGCGGCGCCGATAATCCGGCTCCCGATAACGCCGCTCGGAGAGACCGATGCCGTTCTCATGGAGGACTGGCACATCGACGAGGTGTGTGGCTTCCGCTTCACGGTGCCAGCCGGGACGCGTACGGACGGCGCGAGCATCCCCCGTTTCCTGTGGCGGCTGTGCGGACATCCCTTGCAGGCCCCGCGCGTCTACGCGGCCGTGCTGCACGACTGGCTTTACGGCGACTTCGAGCCGAACGCCGCCCAGATCCATGATAGCAGATACTTTTGCTATGCGCTTCCGTCTGACCTCACCCGCAGGGAGGCGGACGAGTGCTACTACGCCCTTCTCAGGCATTTTGGCATCGCCGCGTGGCGCGCCAACATCGAATACAGCGTGCTCCGGCTGTTCGGCGCGCGCCACTACAAAGGAAAAGACAAATGAAGAAAATCATCTGGTTTTGCGCGGCCGCAGCGCTGGCCGTGTCCGCATGGGCTGCCTACGACGCCGTTCCTCTGGGATCCGGCGACAACGCCGTGCCTACGCCTTGCGCCGGCGTGATGCTGCATGCCGTCAGCACGAATGCGAGCGGAACCGTCGTCCTGAAGAAGGTGACGGCGCTCTCGATCACGTGGAACGAGACGCGGACGGTGACGAACATCATCTACACGACCGCGTGGAGCAACCTCACGCACACCGTCACAAACGACATGGTGAGCGCGTGGCGCACGAATGCCGTCACGGTCGCGGGGACGACGAACACGGTGGTCGTGACCAACTTCCTTGTGCGGGCGATGAACGCCATGCCGTCCGTCTATCCGTGGCCCGACCTGCTGATCACGACGAACAAGCTAGTTGGCGTCGAAGTGTACACGAACATCCCGTACAAGGTCGAGTCGTCGCGCCGCGTCATGCCCTACACGGTCCAGCGCCAGGCGGCGAAGTACGTCACGAACGACATCTGCAACGTGACGCTCTCCGGCGGCTTCAAGACGAACGCCGTCAGCGGCGTGTTCGCGCCCGGCGACTTCATCTACGCGAGCGGCACGGCGTTCAACGGCGGACGCGTGCAGCTGATAATCAGCAAGTGATTTCGGGCGACATGGTGCCGCCTCGGAAAACAAAGGAGTAACAATGAAAAGAATGATGATAATCGCGCTCGCCGCGTGTGCGGCGGCCATTACGGGCTGCAAGTCGATCGAGGTTGACCGCAAAGCCCAGTCTCTCGCGACCGTCCAGAACGCGGACGGCACGGTCTCTGTCGTAAAGGACGCTGCTGGCAATCCCCTGGTCCTGGACGGCGGATGGTCAGTGGATTACTTTCAACACTGGAACTGGCAAGAATTCGATTCGTTGTCAGCGAAAGCCGGTTCCGCCGAGCTTGCGATCAACAACTATCGCGGAGGCGCCGACGCGACCAACCTCACCGCGCTCGTGCACACCTCGCTCGATGGCGTGACGCAGCTGATCGCGACCGCCGCCGAGGCTTATACGAAAGTCGCCGGCGGAGGAGCGCAGGCAGACGTCGCGCTTGCCACGGCCAAGAAAGTGATCAGCTACTTCAGCGACAAGGGCGGCGACGTGTCTAAGGCGACGGTCACGGCGAACACCGCCGACAACACGGTCAAGGTGACGGACGGGACCACCAGCGTACAGTGCGACACGGCGGGCAACTGCACGGACTGCACGGTGAAGTAGCAATCCAACGGAGGGCGAGGCCATGACGATCAACGCGAGCAACATAGCCGTCTGCCAGGAGGCGCTTTACCTCCTGCGGCAGGACGTCGATCTTCCGACGGTCGCGAACGCGGCTACGGACGATTCGCTTGAATGGCGCAAGAGCCAGGTGTCGTTCGGCACGGCCATCGCCGAAGTGTGGGCGGCCCACGACTGGACAGTGACAGCCTCGGCCGCGACGGACGCGGACACGACGAACTGGACACAGGCCATGCGGGCCGCGCTCGCTTACGCCATCGCCCGCGAGCTGGCCATTCCGCTTGCTGGCCGCATGGAAGACCTGAAGCTCTGGGCGTCGCTCGCCGCGCAGAAGCTCGCTCAGGCGCGCGTCGAGGAGCTGGAGAAGGAGCGCAAGGCCGTCACGGACGCGCTGACGCGCGACCTCCTGGCCCTTCTCGTGCCGCGCTTCGATCCGACCGACGGGCACCTTCCGCGGTCGATCAAGACGATCACGGACAGGGCCTCCGCGCTCGCGGACGGCGTTCGCCACGTCGTCCTCTCCGTCCATCCTTGGAACTTCGCCAAGGCGGAGGAGCCGACTCCCTCCTGCAAGGTTCCGCACGGCTGCGACCCGTACGCCTTCGCGAGCGAAGTTCCTGCGGGATGCGCCCGTCTGCTGGCCGTGTACGCCCACGGCGGGCGGCTCGACGACTGGAAGGTGTTCGGCTCGTCCATCGTCGCGCGCGCGCCGGTCGTCAAGGCCGTGTACGTCCGCGACGACAAGAGGCCGGACAGGTGGCCGTCCGCGATCCGCCGCCTCTACCTCTACCGTCTCGCCGCAGACACCGCGCAGACCGAGGTGCCGAACCTCGTTGAGCTGCTGGAGGGGAAGTACGCCGCCGCGCTCCGCGACGCCAAGGCGGAGGACGCCCGCGAGTCGTCCACGCCAAAGGACGCCTGGGGACGCAACCACTACGTGGACGCCATGCACGGCATCCGCCCGGACGGCCCGCACCTGCCGCGCCACTCGTTCCACGGACTCGTTTAACGGGAGAGGACCATGCCGCTCTGGAAGAACACGCAGCACGCCTTCATCGCCGGACAGCTCGACGCGAACGTCATGGGCCGCCAGGACATGGACAGGTACTTCAAGGGCGCGACGCTCCTGAAGAACTTCCTCGTCAAGCGGCAGGGCTGCATCTCCAAGAGGCGCGGCACAGACCTCACGGCGGATCTGGACGGCCTGCTCGGGACTACGTACGACGGAACGCCGATAACGCCAGGCAAGATGCGCCTCGTGCCCGTCACCAACGGCGACGACGGACGGTACGTCATCCTTTCCGGCGGCATAGGATTCGTCGCCAGCCGCGAGGGCATTCTCACGTCCGACAACCGGCATGTCCGCACTGTCAGCCCATACGTCGCAATCGACGAGGACGGCAAGGCCGTCGTCATCGCCGGAAAGGACATGCGCCAAAGCACGGAAACGCCCGTTGACCTCATTCACCGCGTTTCTGCAGGAAACTACACCGTCACACGCCACGCAACGCTTCAGGCCGCGTTCAACGCCGCCGTGGACGGCGACACGGTGCGGTTGCACAGCAATCTCCATATCTCGTCGTCGGTCGTCGTCACGCCCTCCTCGTCCTGGCATTGCGGCGAAACCGCCGTCAGCGTGACGTACAACGCCGACACGACAAATCACGCGCGCCAGTACCGGATCGTCAAGGGCAGCTCGACGTTCTGGTCGCGCGAGACGGACTACTACGGCACGCGCTCGACTCTCACCTTCAACGAGCGGTTCGTCACGGCGACGCGCAACTGGTCGTTCTCAGACGGGAACGCTTGGAGCGTCGCTTGGAGCGGGAACGTCTGGACGTTCACCCGCGACGACAACGGAACGACGGTGACGGCCACGAAGAACGGGACGCAGGACGCGAAGACCGTCACTTTCACAGACAACGGCGCAAGCGTCACGGCCACCTGCACGTGGTCGTTCTCCGGTACGGACTACGACTCGTCCAAGACCTACACGATGGTTCTTGAAAACGGCTACTGGCGCATGAAGGCGACTGACGGCTCGACGACGTGGAGCGGCACGGTTTACTCGCCGTCCTACTCTGCGACGGTCGATGTCGTCTCCACCGTGACGACAGCGACGCAGGACGCGAAGACCGTCACTCTCGACCTTTACGGCTATAAGGTCACCGTGAACGGCGTTGAGGGCGGATTTGTGGTTCAGAACTCATCCGTCACGCTTGTAGTCGATTCCGCACGTGTAGGCGGAAAAGTGTCGCTGATAGGTGTCGGGAACCCTTGCGCGTTCTTTTCGTCCAGCAGAATCAGCAACGTACCGTCCGGAAACATGGTGTTCAAGGGCAACATTGAGTACACCAACTACGCCGCAGCGTCAACTTTTGTCCGCGCCACGCTGGCGGACATCACGATAGACGACGGAAGCTTCGAGAACTTCTCCTCGAGCAGCACGCATGGCGTGACGATGTTCGCGTCTTCCGGTGCTTGCAACATAATCGTGAACGGCGGCAGAGTCGTCAACGAGATAAACGACAGCACGGGAAAGACGCTCTTTTCCTTCTCTGGAGTCTGCACCGTGAACGGGGGCGAGTTCTTCAACGCAAGCACATACGCGCCGCCGTCCTTCACGGAATACTGGTCTTACGTCTTCAACAAGGACGCCTCTGCGAAACTTTTGCTGAACGGCGGACGGTTCATCTGCGACCGCGACCATTTCACGAGATACATCTACCGCCGTGGCGGCACATTGTGGTCACAAGAGAAGTTTCGCGTTGTGCGCGGCGAGTTTTCCTTTGCCGATCTTAAGGACACATCCTCGAACACGTACAACACGCTCGACATGTACGGCGAAGAGGGAACTGTGGCAAACCAGACGGATCCGACGTCCGACGGCTACCACGGATTCAAACAGAACGGCGAGGGCGACTACGCCTGGGACGGATCGTCGCACGACCTGATCCCGTACCGTTTCGCCATCCCATACGCCGATGCCGACCTTTCCGACCTCTGCATCCGGCAGTCCGGCGACACGCTCTTCATCGCGCACCGCGACTACCCGCCCGCGAAGATCTACTTCGACACGCACGGCAAGGCCTACTTCGAGGAGCTTCAGCTTGACAACACCGACTTCTCCCCGCCTGTCGTCGAATCGGCGACGATGGTTGGAAACGACCCGAAGGAGACCGACAACTGGCCCGCCGAGTTCACGACGCCGCCGTCCTGGCTCACGAACACGCAGAAAGCGGCCGTCACAACGTTCAAGAACGCCTGCAAGGCGCTCGGAACGGTGACAGACGCGGGCTTCAGCGGGAACAAGGCCGACGGATCGGACGGTTCCTGCTCGTACGCATGCTCCTACACCTGCACGTCAGTCAGCGTGAACCGCTCGACTGGCAAGAAGACGACCACCGTGTCCGTCAAGTCGTTCACCAAGTCGATCACCAAGGAGGAGACTGTCACCTACAACAATGGCCTCGCGACCGGCTCGACCATGAATACGGTCACGACGGACGGATCGGCCGAAAACTCCGCGAGCGCGACGTCTGTCATCGTCACGCGCACAGTCCGCTACGTGGCGACCTACATCAAGGACGGCAAGGAGTCGCGCCCGTCCTCCCCATACGCCGTGGACTACGACATGCCATGGGCGAACAACGCCGTCGTGAACATCACCATCGCCAAGGGCGCGAACGATGACGAGCCGGACTACTACAACGTCTACAAAGACAACGGCAACGGCTACGGCCTCATCGCCACCGTCGGCGTGGACAGGATCGCCGGCGGCGTTTCCGGCGCCGTTGACACCTACCCGCTCTTCATGCCGGACAACACGAAGCCGACCGGAATGCTCGTTTGCGCTGCGGACTTCGAGGAGAACAAGGGCTGGGCGACGGGCGACATCCTCCGCAAGATGGTCTCGTCCGGAAAGGACTCGTTCACCTCCAGCCCTGCGAACGACATCTGCCTCATCAGCACGGCGGCGAACCAGTCGCACGGCATCGTATTCGACTTCCCCGCGTCCACGCGCTTTGACCGCATCCGGCTCATGCTCGACGGGCGAATCTACGACAAGGAAAGCAACTCGTCGTACCTGATCGTCTCGACGAACCGCGTCACCTGCACTGTCACCTACCGCAAGACGGACGGCACCACCGGCACGACCTCGAAGACCGCCGACGCGCCGCAGGGTTTTTCGTTCGGGGGAATCTCGGGAGGATCCTACTACGGTATCTACGAGGACTGGATCGGTCTCCAGCGCAAGGCGTTCACCGCGCCGAACGGCGACACGGTGTACGGCCACCTCTACGGCAAGGGCGACTGCAAGGAAGAGTTCAACGCGCACCTCCGCCGCCTGGACTTCGACTTCAAGAGCACGTTCGACGGAATCGCCGACTTCGGCAACGTCAAGTCGATCAAGTTCACATTCTCCGAATCCGTGTACTCCTACTGGACGAACAACCAGCAGGGCTGCATACACGCGATCCACTTCTACAGCGGCGGCACGTCCGACTCCGGCATCGTCCAGGACGACTACATAAACCCGGACATGACCGTCACGCCGCCGGACGACACGCAGGACGCGCACTTCTCAGCTGCGGACGAATATCCCGGTTGCGTGGGCATCTACGAACAGCGGCTTGTGTTCGCCTCGACGCGCAACAGCCCGTCCACTATCTGGATGAGCCGGATCGCAGACCTCTACAACTTCACGGCGCACGAGTCGATCCGGGAGGACGACGCGCTCGAGCTGACGCTTGCCGCGACGGAGTTCCCGAACATCAACCACCTCGTCATGGGCCGCGACCTGATGCTCTTCGGCGACGGCGGGGAATGGCTCATATCGCCGGTGAGCGGCAACGCCCTCACCTACAAGACCGCATCCGCGAAGCTCCAGTCGATGGTCGGGAGCGACCGTGCGCTCCAGCCCTTGCAGCTCGCGGACGAGACGCTGTTCGCCGAGCGCGGCGGCACGTGCCTCCGGTCGATCAACTACAACTACACCTCCGACAGCTACCAGTCTGAAGACCTATCCGTCATCGCGCAGAGCGTCTTCCGCGCAAACCCCATCGTCTCGATGGCCTACAAGCAGCATCCGGACTCCATCGTCGAGTGCGTCCTCGCGGACGGGCGCGTGGCGACGCTCGTGTACATGAAGGAGCAGGAGGTCGCCGCGTGGAGCGTCCAGGAGCTGGGCGGCGGGTGGAAGGCCAAGGAGATCGTCAGCCCCAAGTGCATCGTCAACGGCACGACGGAGATGATGCTGCTCGTCGAGAAGTCGGGCGTGTTCCAGCTGTGGAAGGTGCGCGACGACGACGACGCAATGACGGACGCGAGCCAGGTTGTCCTTGACGGCATGCACATCGAAACCGATTCGGCGCCGACCGGAACCGGCGAGCAAGGAGTCGCGCTCGGGGACGGTACGTACGCGATCGGCTGGCCAGTCGAGTCGGAGTTCGTTTCGGTGCGGCCAGAGCCGGAAAAGGGCCAGACGGCGCAGATGGAGATCAAGAACGCGACCGAGACGGAGATCCGCGTCACGGACGCGACGACGTTCAGCGTCAAGCCCTACGGCGCGTCGTCCGGATGGCGCGAGGTAGCCCTTCCCGCCCTTCGGGACGGCACCTCGGTCGCGCTCTCGTCGAAGGACTGCAAGAAGCTCATGACCGGCTCCAACAGCCGCGACGGGCGCGTGCACCTGAAGCACGTCGAGCCGTGGCCGCTCACGATCCTTTCCGTCAGCACCACGTACCAGGTCGAATACGAGAACGGAGGGAACGGGCAGCAATGAGCTTCAGGATACTGAAACGGCTTCCCGGCGGCATGACTTTGAGCGAGGCCACCCAGGAAGACATAGACTACGTGGAAAGCCACTTCCGGGAGGGCGAGCGCAGAGGACAGATGCTCGCGGACGCGGAAGGCAGACGGACGCTTCTGGCGGAACACGACCAGTGCTGGACCGTGCGCGCGGAAAACGGCGACATCCTCGGCTATCTTGGCGTGCTGACGATGCCCGACAATTCGTACATGAGCAACTTGCGCGGAATATCCTACATGTCGTGCGAGAACGTGGACAGGCATGCGTTCTCGTTCGTCAAGGGAACGCTCGAAGGATTCCGGTGGATGGTGGAGCAGATGCCGCCATGGGTGGACACGTTCAGGTCATGGCCTCCGGCCTCGTTCGAGAGGTCGGTCGCGTGGCAGAAGCGCATGCTCGGCATGCGCGAGATCGGCCGCGTGCCGGTGAAGGACGATTTTCTGGTCTTGCTTGAAACGACTCGGCGCGAAATCGAGGCGTTAGGCAAAAGGAAGGAGCGGTCATGTCATTCATAGCAGCAGCGGTCAACAGCGTCGCCTCCGGCATAACGTCGTACATCAACTCGGGCGAGGAGGCGAAGCTCATCCGGCAGCAGTCGCAGATACAGGCGCAGCAGATACAGCGAGAGGCCGCCGCCGCGGCGGAGGCGCAGAACGCCGAGGCGCGTGCGCTTGACCGACGGTCCCTCATGGACATGCTGGAGGCCAACAAGGAGAAGTTTCATGCCGACGAGGAGCTGCGGCAGGGCGAGATCGCGCAGGAGAAGGCGAACATCGAGCAGCTGAAGGGCGAGCGCGAGGCCGCACGCCGATCGCGCATCCTCGCGCAGGAGATCGGCCAGCAGTACGCCCAGTTCGCCGGCAACGGCTTCGCCGTGGACGCGAACCCGAACGACACGTTCGGCTACATCATCCAGTCCTCCGCCACGGAGGGGCAGGCCGACATCAGCACCATCCTCGATAACGCCAAGATGAACCAGTGGACGTTCGAGGAGGAGAAGCGCACCCAGCAACGGAACGCAGCCAACTCGCTCCAGGGCGCAAACAACCTCGTGTTCAAGGCGCAGAGCGACGCCGAGTCGGCCGCCGACGCGCGAAAGGCTGCGGCGCTCACGCTGGAGAACGCGAGACAGTCTGCGGCGGAGACGCTTGCCTACGGAAGAAAGGCGGCGCGGGCGACAAAGAAGGCCGGGCGGCTGGCGCTCATCTCCGGACTGCTTGGCGGCGGCGCAAGCGCCTACACGTCATGGGACTCGAAATACGGCAGCACAGGCAGCTCCGGCGGATCAAGCGGATCGGGAGGCTCCGGCGGCGGATCGGGTTGGGCGTTCTGGTGAGGAAGGAGGCTGACGGATGGGCGTGATCAACATAACGCAGAGAAGCGAACGGCTCGGAAACCTTGGTTCCACGAGCATGGCACACGGCGCGACAAGCACGGACATCGGCACCGTCCAGCACCATCGCCCCGGCATATACGCGCCGCACATGGCACGCCCCGGAATGATGATGGGCGACGCCATCGGTGCGGGCGTGCGCGCGCTCGGAGCGGTCGCAGGCGCGATAGGCGCCATCCAGCAGCGCGAGGAGGACCGCAAGGTTGACGACTACGCGAACGCCATGATGGACAACATGGAGAAGATGGGCCGCGACGACCGTGAGATCACCGACTGGAACGCGCCCGACCGGAAGCACCTCGAAGGCCAGAAACGCGGCTTCTACCTACGCACCGGCGAGGGCACAAAGACCCTCGTGGACGAATGGGACAAGGCCTTCGCGGACACGTTCAGGAAGATCGGCGACTCCATCGACGCGAACGACCGTGTGCGCGAGCGCACGATGGACAAGCTCGCGAACTACCGGCGCGCCACCGTATCGCGACTCGCCGACCATCAGGCCAGAGAGTACCGGCGCATGGAACTCGACTCCGCCAAGGGGAACCTCGCCACGCAGCGCATGATCTGGAAGAACGGACGCACCGAGGTCCTGCCCGACATCTTTGCCCAGCAGGAACGCGTGGACACGCTCACGCTCGCCACGCCAGAGACGCGAAAGGCGAACCGCGAGGCGCTGGCCGTCCAGCTCGCCGCCGACTTCATCGACAACTCGCTACAGGGATGCACGTCAGCAGAGGACTTCGACAAGGTGGAGGAGGCCGTCAAGGGCGGCTTGAAGGACGCCCTTCCCGACCTCATAGCCGACAACCTTCCCGGCGGATCGCGTACGGTGGACGGGGAGTACCGCAAGACGCTCATCGGAGAGGTGAAGAAGGAGAAGCGTCTGTTTCTCGCCCAGAAGGAGGCCGAAGAGCGCGAGGCGCGCCAGGCCGTCGGCAGGGACTTCACGGAACGCGAGCTGAAGCTTCGCGACGTGCCGCAGGAGTTTTGGGCCGAGGCCTACGAAGCGATGGGCCGCGACCCGACGCTGCGCATGACAGACCCCAAGCGGGCCATGGCATACATGGACGCCGCGAGCGAAATGCGCACGGCCGCGTCCAAGGCCAAGGAGAAGGCGTCCGCCGACGCGATCAAGGGAAACGAGGAGAACCTTGCGCGCTCGCTTGCGACGCTCGACCTCCTGAAAATGGACGGATCGCTTTCGCAGGACGACGCGAACGACGCGCAGGCCGCCATCTGGCGGAAGTTCCGCGCGCTTTCGCTCGGCAAGCAGCTCTCCCCTTCCTTCATGCGGAGCTTCGAGACGCGCCTTTCCGGACAGCTCTCCGACCAGGAGGCGAACGCCATGCGCAAGTTCTACCTGGCGTTCGGCTACAGCGCTGACCTCGACAAGGGCGGCGAGCCGACCGCGACCGCGCGGAAGGACGCGGGAAACGACACGACGGGCTACTATGCGCCCGATCGATCCGCTCCGAGACAGTTTGGATTCTTCGAGAAGATGTTTGCCGATCCGATTACACTGGCCGACATGCTCGCCCAGGAAAAGCCGGAAACCATTTCGGCTTCCGACCTGCTGGCCTACGGCGACACGCTTCTCAGGACGCTCCGCGCCCTGGGGCCGGACATGAACCGCGAGGGCGTCGTCGAGCGCGAGATAACACGCCTGAAGACCGGGTGGATGAAGGGCGGGCTTGACAAGAACCGCGACGCGACCGTCCGCAACGTCATGGACATGCAGCGCGAGACGCGTACGAGATGGGAAGCAGATCAGATGGAAGAACGGAGTAAAGACGATGGCGGAAGAAGAGAAGACGGAAAGACTGCCAAGTGACGTGACTGATTTCCTCGGGATGGGCGAGCGGAAGACGGGCGGCGGCACGTTCGTCCGCCCGCCGTCGTTCGCCGGCGGCACGGACGACTTCGACGACCGTACGAAGAATGAGCGCAAGGCCAGATTCAAGGCCAGCGCCGACATGCTCTTCTCCACGGACGTCTCCAAGCTCGACGACGCGGGCGCGTCCGCGCTCTACCAGAGCGTCACGGAAGGAATGTTTGGCCTTCCGGACGAGGACGGATCCGTCGCGTTCGGCAAGCGCGCGTCGAAGGATCCGTGCGCGAACATCGACATGCTGCGGAAGTTCGTCAAGGGCGACTACACGCTGATCGAAGACCCGGAGTACACCAAGTGGCGGCAGATGGACGACGAGGCCAAGTTCAAGTACGCGCTCGAGCACGAGACGACCGGGAACATGGTCAAGTCAAAGATGAAAGGCGAACGCGGCACGAATCCGCTTGTCGCCATGGCCGCCGGCGACATGTCGGCATTCGCGATTCCATGGACCGAGGAACAGCGCAAGGGACAGGAGATCGACAGGGAATGGCGCGAAGACGCGATCCGCAACTCGTTCTACGACTCGATGGACGAGGAGAAGAAGGCCGCCTACCGCGCCGACGTGATCGCCGACTACGACACGAAGCTCTCCCGCCGCCAGACGCTCGCGACGTTCCTCCAGTTCGCCCACGGCCTGAGCGACCGCGCGGGCTACCTCCTCGCCAAGTCGTTCAGCGACGGAACGCCGGACGCGGCGAACATCGAAGGACTGCCGGAGGACGAGCGCGACCGCGTGTACGCCGCGTTCTCGCTGATGCGCGGCGACCAGAAGAAGGGACGCATCCTCGGAATCCAGACGGACTTCACGGACGACACTTGGATGAACCGCTTCCAGCTGGGGCTTTACGGCTTCCAGCAGTCTGTCGTCGGACTCGTCACGGACACTGGCGAAATGGCCAGAGACGCGGCCATGTGGACATACGCGAAGTGCGCGATGGACGAGGACGAGCGCAAGGCGTTCTTCAAGGGATGGGACGCGATCGCGCGCGCCGAACAGGCGATGAAGCAGAACCTTCCTGAAGCCGACTCGCTTTTTGGCGAAGCGTTCCAGGGACTCGCGGAGAACATGCACTGGTTCATTCCCTACTCGATGATCGGCAAGGGCGGCAAGCTGGCCAAGGGCGCACAGGCCACGATCGTCCGAGCCAAGTTGCAGAAGGAAGTCGCCGAGGGCGGGCTTACGCTCGCGAAGGCGGCCGCCGAGGCATCCCGTACGCGCTGGCTCGCGGACGTGGAGGGAGCGGTCAAGGCGGGCAAGGGCGCGAAGAAGGTCAGCGAGTTTGCATCCGCCATCGCCATGAGGCGGCAGCTTGCGGCGGTCGATCAGTACACGGCGGCGCTCCGCGAGATCCCGAACGTCGTCAAGGCGGCGAAGTGGAAGGACGCGGCGGGCGCCGGAATGTGGGCCGCCGGCGAAGCGTCGGCGTTCAGCGCGTTCGCGTCGGAGTACATCGCCAATGCGGACGCGGCGGGCATCAGCCGTGAGGAATCCATCTTGACCGCTGCGGCGATCGGACTCATAAACGCCAAGATCGAACAGCTCTACGTGCCCGGACTCGAATCGTCGCTTGCGCCCGCGCAGATCAAGTCGCTCACGTTCGCGGCGATGGCACAGGCGATCAAGACGGACGGCGCGGCGGGCTTCAGGAAGTGGCTCGCGAACCGCGTCTCGAAAGGCTTCACCGAGGGCGTGAAGGTCACGCTCACCGAGGGCGCTGTCGAAGAACCTCTCCAGCAGATGGCGATCGAACACGGCAAGGCGTTCGACAAGCTCTGCCAGGAACTCCGCAAGGACGGCAACGCCACGCTGGCGAACGAGGCCAAGGCGCTCTGGGACAGCTTCGCCGCCACCCTTCCGAACGACTACGCAACTTTCATCGACACGGCTGCCGACATGGTGCCGTCGTCGCTCGGATTCGGCGTGACGACCATCGGCAACATGACGCGGCGGCAGCACATCCACAACGCCATGACGCGCCACGCGAACCGTCGCGCCGGTGCAACAGCCGAGGACACGATGCTCAGCCTCGACCAGAGAGGCGAAGACCCTTCCAAGGCATTCGACTACGACGCCGGACTCGTTGACGTGATCCAGCAGGCCGTGAACGTCCGCGCCGCCGTCGAGAAGCACTGGCAGGGCGAGGAGGACGGCGACGAGGCCGAGAACCCGCACCGCTTCGAGGAGGCGATCACGGCGGCACGGCGCGCCTGGCGCGATCCGCAGACCGGCGACGCCGTTCAGGAGATCGCGGACGCCGCCGGCGTGGACGTGAAGACGGCCGAAGTGATGGCGCAGTACCTCCAGACCGAGGCCGAGGCGACGGCGTTCTCTCCGCAGGCGCGGGCGTGGACGTCCTTGAACATGTCGCTCGCGGACATCGACGAGGCGACGATCAAGACCGTCCTTCCCGGCTATGTCGATGGCAGCTTCGCGTCCGATCCGGAAAACGGCATCTACTCCGGTCGCGTCAGGATGGACGATGGCACGGAGAAGACGATCGCCTACCGCGTGGGCGACTTCTCGGACGAGCTGCGTGCAGAGGCGGACGAGAACGCCAAGATCGGCAGCGCGTTCGGCGACTCTTTCAACGAGCGGCACGAGGAGCTGGGCGACGGCATAAGGTGGGAAATGCTCTCCGACGCCCAGCGGTATCAGGAGGCGCTTTTCGCGTCCAACGCCGCGAGAATGGGAAGCGGCGTGTTCGAGCTGACCGATTCCAAGGGGCAAAAGGTGCGCGTGAACGCCGACAGCGTGATACGCCTTGCCAACGGTCACATCGCCGACATCGGCTACGGCCCGGCGGCGACACAGGCGACCGTGCGCCATGAAACCTTCCACTCGCTCTGGCAGTTCGTCCGGGGGACTCTGGCCGACGCGGACGTGCAGCAGCTCGCAAAGACGCTCGGCATCGACGTGACGGCGGACAACTGGGAACGCAAGCTCGACGAGCGCATGGCGCACGAAATGGAACGCTACGCGAGCGGCCACTACGTTTCCCACGCCGTTTCCTCCCGCTTCGACAAGATGCTCGACTCCTGGGCTGGGAAGATCATCAAATTCTTCGGTCAGTTCGGCCCTTCCGACGAGGTGACGGATCCCAAGACCGGCAAGCCGTACCAGCTGAAAGGACTCTACGACAGAATCCTGCGCGGCGAACTTGGAAGCGGAACCCTGGGCGTGGAGCTTCGCAAAGTGCCGCAGCAGACGGCGGAACCCACGGCCACGCCGAAATCCTCAATGCCGGTTGAAGTGACGGACGCCGACCGCGCGGAGGCGGAGGCCGAGGCACAGGCCGAAATCAAAGAGGAAGAGCCGTCCCCAGCTCCTGCGAGTCCTGCTCCTACCGTCACTCCCGCGCCGACAGCGGCGCCCGTACAGGCCGCCACCGCAGAACACCCTGCGGACGCCGCCACGCCGAACCAGCGGTACTACAAGGTCGGACTTCCGAACAGCCCAGTGAAGCTCGTCGGACGGCTGGAAGTGCGCGACGTTGAGACGGGCGTAATCACTTCGACCGACGCCGACTACCACGACCGAGGCAACCAGAACCGCGACGACAAGAGCGAGGAAAGCCGCGCGCTCGTCGAGAAGATCGGCGCGAATCCCGATCCGCTCCAGATCGGGACCGTGCAGCCGATAGCAAATAACGGGATTGTGTGGCTTTTGAATAACTCAAACGTCATCATCGGTAACCACCGCGTGAACGGTGCCAGGCTCGCGTATGCGAAAGGGACAGCGGGCGAGCTCGAGAAGTTCGTGCGCGAGGATGCAGCCAGGCGCGGCATCGAGATCGGCGACGACGTGAAGAAGCCGCTTCTGGTGTTCGTGCTCGAGCGCATCGAGTCTCCGGACGGAAAGGCGGACGTCCACGAGGTCGTGCGGCTCGCGAACGAGTCGCAGAACCGGGGCTTCAACGTCCGCGAACAGGCGTCGAACGACGCGAAGATCCTGATCGACAACAACCTCCTGCCGCGCATGGAGTTCCGGGCCGACGGACGGATCGACGAGACGAAGAGCGGCGACGCCATCGGGAAGTTCCGCCAGGAGACCGGCGCGCAGGGCATGGTCGCGGAAGACGGATCGCTCACCGAAGAGGGGCAGACGCGCATCCAGAACGCCGCGCTCGCCGTGCTGCTGGGCGGCGAGGGGAACAACGCGCTCTTGAACAAGATCATGTCGAACGCCGGACGTCTCGACATGCAGAGCGAGCTGCGCGCGCTGATGAAGATGACGCCTGAGCTGATGGCGCTCGCGGACGCGAAGCCAGCCTACGACCTGCGCGCTCCGCTCGCGGAGGCCTTGCAGCTCTTCACGGAATGGCGCGACAAGGACGAGACGGCCAGAACCGAGAAAGGCAAGACGCGCCACGACTGGCGCGAGACGGCCAAGGACGGGACGCGCAAGCGAGGCCTCTCATGGGAGGCGTTCATGTCGCAGGGCGACATGTTTCGCGCGCCGTCGGACGAGGCGCGAATCCTGGGCGACCTGTTCGCAAAATCCGAACAGCTGCGCTCGTTCGACCGCGAGGACGTGGAGAGCGAGGCGGGGAAGAAGCGTGTCATCGACCTCATTTCCGGCTACCTGGCGGACTACATCAAGAACGCCCGCGCAGTCAACACCGAGACGGAGGACATGTTCGGCGGGACGCCAGCCACCCGCGCCGAGGTCATGGCCGCGCAGAGGGCCGCCGGCGAGGGCGGCGCGCGGTTCAGCCTGTCGCCGCAGGCGCAACTCGAATATGACGAAGTTGTCGCCCGCTACACAAACGAGGACGGCACGAAGAAGCGCGGCTGGATGAAGGCTCCGAACGGGAAACCTACGCGGCTCAACGAAAGCCAGTGGGTGATGGTCAGGACGCCCACGTTTAAGAAGTGGTTCGGCGACTGGGAGAAGGCTGAGATAACGAAACGCTGGTTCGACATAGAAGCGTCAGGCATATTGGATGGAATCGCCACGGTAGACATTTCAAGCGTACAGCCCTTGGCGAACAAGGACGCAATAGCCGAGGCGTTTGTGGACTTCGGCATTGTCACCAACGGCCGTGACGGGCGCAAGGTGCGTTTCCCGGGGAACACGGCGGGAAAGATGGTCTATCAGCGCAAGTATGTCGCTGCATACAAGAAACTCTTCGAGAGCGCGATCAGATGCTGGAGCGAAAAGGAAAACCCGGTCGAAGGACACAAGGACCACACCTCTAACATCGAGAACTATCACCATTACGTCAACAAGTTCAAGAGCGCCGAAGGAGAGTTTTTCGTACACTTCACCGTGCGGGAGAGCAAAACCTCTACGGTGGCGGACAAGAATCTGGTGCATGCTGCCGAAGTGTCGGACGTCTTCGTATATAATGCAAGCGCCAATCTTGCCGGAAGTCAGACCGGTAGCCTTGGCGCTGGAAGCACGGGCCGTAAGCCTCATGCGGACCGTAAGATATCATATTTCCTTTCGGGCGTCAATCCGGGCAATGAAGATTGTTCAAAAATAGTAGACGCCAACGGAGAGCCGCTTGTCGTCTACCGGGGCGCAGCGTTCGATCCTCTGGCACAGGAAACCGGCAAGGGCGTCGTGATGCCCGAGGCGTACTTCACTGGCGATCAGGAGTATGCCAAGAGATATGGCAATGTCCGCGCATACTATCTGGACATTCGCCGTCCGTTCGACATCCGCGATCCGAAATGCCTCGCAGACCTGAAGAAGGCCTATCCCGACCACGAATTCCAGACCGGCAAATCTGGCGCGCTTGATTGGGGAGAGGCGTCGGTCGTGGACGGAGAGTTCCTGAAGGACAATTTCGGCGACAAGTACGACGGCATCGTCTACGACGAGGGCGGCGACCCAGCGGAAAACGAGCAGGGCTATACTTTGCGAGGCGTCAGCTACGTGCCGCTTGACGGCGGCGCGCAGGTAAAGTCAGCCACCGACAACAACGGCGAATTTTCCGGCAACCCCGACGTGCGCTACTCCGTCTCGACCGAGGGGCTTTCCGAGACCGAGAAGACGAACCTCCGCGCCGCGCAGACCGAGGCGCAGCGCGTCCTCGACCAGATCGGCGGAACGGAGCTGGGAAACTCGATAAACCGCGACTTCCACGGCGAGGCGCGGACGACGCTCATAGGAAAGACCATAAGGACGGCAAAAGACCTGGCCGCGCTCGCGCAGGTGTACAGGAACCCGTGCTTCGAGACTTTCCGCTACATCTTCACCAGGAACGGCGAGGTTGTCTGGCAGACCGGCGTGACGGCGCGGCTTCCTGGCGCGTCCGCGACGACGGTGCACACGCCGCGCGAGAACACCTACGCCGAGATCGAGCGCATGATCGCCAAGGTGAAGCCGGACGGCGTGTGGCTTCTCCACAACCACCCGTCCGGGAATGTGTTCCCTTCGCGGGCGGACATAAACGTGACGGGAGAGCTTCGCACGTACTTCGACCGGCAGGGCGTCTTTCTCGACGGGCATGTCATCATCGACCATGACCAATACGCCGAAATGAACCAATGGGGCGACTACAACATCCGCCGCATGAGCGCAGCGGATTTGGAGGCGTCCTTCCATGGCAATCCGTTCGAGAAGCCAACAAAGGACAATGCCGCGTTCCATGACTCGTTGAGAGAGAGCGGGGAGAAGTTCGGCCTCGACAACATCGCCGTGTTCTACGCCCGACTCCAGCGCATGGCATCCGAACGCGGCAAGATGCTGACGTTCATAACCGTTGACAGCAAGGCGAATTTCGTAACGTCGGTCGCCAACGTCCCGACGGAAACGTTCGACGGTGCCGACGACAAGAGGATCACGGACATCCTGGCCGACTATCGCGGCGCAACAGGCGGAGCGTTCCTGTTCGTAGTCGGCGACCAGTCGATGGACGACTACGGCATGGCCGCGCAGCAAGCGATATACCGCCAAATAGAGAACGGAAACGTGACGGACGTTCTCTGGCAGGATGCGTCGGGGAAATGGGGTAGCGTCAGGAGTTACGATCCCCTCATCGTTGACAACAAGAAGGTCAACCGTCTCACAGACAGCCGAACCAGCCGCGTCGATCTTGGAGAAGCGCGCTACTCCGTCTCGAGGGAACTAACCGACGCGATGCGCAAGCGCGAGATCATGCAGGGCATTCCCGTCGAGGGCGCCGTCCAGCCGTGGCCGGCGAACTTCCCGAAGGTGATGATCCAGACCACGCTCGCCAGCGTCAAGCAGAAGTGGCTCGACCTGCACACGCGGGCCAAGGCCGGAAGCGAAGGTGCCGCGCTCGAGCTTGTCCGGAACATCCTGGGAGAGGCGACGGACGGGAAGAAGAAAAATCCGAAATGGGAGAAGCTTCGCGCGCTCGCCGCAGAGCATCCGCGCGCGATCGTCGCCTACGTCCACGCCGAAGAGGCAACGGGACGCAACAAGATTCCCGCCGCGTACGCATTCATGATCCACAGGATCACAGGGCTTCGCTTCGCAGACGGGATCGTGCAGACGGTGCGGGCGAACCACACCGGCGCGAACGCCGTAGAGCGCATGATGCGCGTGGCTACGTTCTCTGGCCCCGTCCAGCGCGGCGCCGAATACATTCTCGTGGACGACCACGTGACGCAGGGCGGCACGTTGAACGAACTGCGCAAGTACATACAGTCGCGCGGCGGAAAAATTGTCGCAATTTCCACGTTGACGGCCAGCCAGTTTTCTGATACCATAGCAATCAGCAGCGATGCCATGCAGGCGTTGTATGCTAAATTCGGGAACAACCTCGATGAAGAACTCAAAGAAGCAGGAATCGCAAACGGCGTCGCCGAGCTTACCCAGTCGCAAGCCCGCGAACTCCGCAAGCTACGAGCTGACACCCTCCGAGATCGTCTCGCTGCGGCAAGACTCCGTCGCAACGATGAAGCACTACTGCGAAATGTTCGGAGAGGACTACTCGAGCGCAGCGGTGTAAGCGGTGCCACCGACCTGCTGCCTGGGCTGAAGGACTACCTGAAGCCCGACGGCACGTCCACGGAAACGGGAACTCGATGGGCGAGGGCCAAGCAGTTCCAGCGTCCGATCGGGCGCGAGCTGAATGCAATAATCGACGAGGCGTTGAACGCCGGAGACTTGTCTGCGGAAGAAACCGCAGCGCTGCTTGATCGGCTCATAACGTCCGCCGAGGCGACCGACGAGATACTGAACGGCGTCCTTCCGAACTTCCGCAAGGATTCGGCACTGGACGATCCGACGGCTTTTGTGACCGGCGAGGACGGCAAGCCTCACCCGACGCCGGAACGCCTTGCCGTCCACCGGAAAATATACGACTTGCTGATGGCGGACTCGATCACCGGCAAAAACAACGAGGCGCTGGAAACGCGCAAGGACGGCACGGCAAAGGAGGAGGCGTTGATAGTCGCGGCGAACGAGGGCCGTCCGGACTTGCCACCTATCCCGCTCCAGAACCCGTCCTACGAGACGCAGAGGGATTTCCGCATCGACATCATCGTCGGGCCGCCGGCTGCGGGCAAGTCGTCGGTGTTCGCGAACGCGCTCTCGGTGTGGTACCGCTCGCGCGTCCTAGACTGCGACGCCTGCAAGAAGGAGCTGCCGGGATTCAACGACGGTAACGGCGCGAACTATGTCCACGCCGAAAGCTCGATGTTGAACAAGCAGATGATCCGCGACATCCAGAACCGCGCAGAGGGCGATCCGCGGCGCGGCGAGAACGTCGTGCTGCCCGTCCTGGGGGACGACGCGGAGGGACTACGCAAGAAGATCGCGGACTGGCATGCCGCAGGGTACACGGTGTACCTGCACAACAACCGCGTCCCGATACTCCATGCGTTCGGACGCGCGCTCCTGCGGACGCTCGCCACAGGCCGCTGGATCAACCCTGTCGTGATACGTGCGTGTCAGGACAATCCTACGCGCGCATATAATCTAGTGAAGAAGGAGGCTGACTACTATGACCAGTTCTCAAACGACGTCACCATCGGACAAAAGCCGATCTGGGAAGACGGCAACTACCTCGATCCCGCCTACGGAGAAGTCCGCAGGGCACCCGGTGGAGAGGATAGATTGGTCGAAGCGTCCGACGGAACAGGAGCTGCGGGACGACTGGGGCGGCCTGGGCTTCTAGAGGGTAAGAGCTGGCCTGCTACGCAGGGCACTCTTTTCTCCACGGAGGCGCCGCGCTCCGGCCTCGTCTATCCGCAGCTTCGCGGCATGAGCGACGAGGAACTGCTTTCCGCCGCCGTCGCCGCCAGGATCGCGCTCGGGAAGTCGGACAAGGTGTCCGACAGGTCCGTCAAGGTGACAACGGTGCAGAAGATGATGCGCCGGCTGCATCCCGAATGGGACACAACGAAGATCGGCGTAGAGTCGCAGCGCGTCATGTCCGGCGCGCAGAAGCTCGCAAGGCGCATCCGCGACGACATCGGGCGCGGCGTGAGCGATTCCCTCGTCCTCGAGCACCTGCCCGACACGATGCGCGAGCAGTTCGGGCGCGAGATGCGTCAGGAAGCCCGCGAGGGCGCACGCCTGGGCGCGTTCGGGGCGAGGGCGAACACGGCGCTCGAGGAGCGTCAGGCGCAGATCGTGGAGGACGCCGTGCGCGTCCAGACCGGCCTGGACTCCGGCGCGATCGAGAACGCCTACGGCATCAACCTCTCCGAGACGATCATGCACCTTGCGGACAACCCTCTCACGGAGAAGGACGCGCCGCAGGGCACGTCCGGCGAGGGAGAGGGAACGGCCGACGAGGAAGGTGCGGCGTCCGCCGAGGAATCGGAAGAGGCGGCCGTCGAGATCGACGCCAAGGTGAAGGCCGTCGTGGACGACATCGTGTCCGCGTCCGGACGACAGACAGGCGTGGACGAGCAGAACCGCAAGAACCGCAAGGCGGCCGCCGGGCGCGACGCCGAGAACGAGGCCGCCATGGGCGAGGGCGAGGAAGCTCTCGAGGCCGAAGGCGATTCCTCCGGCGAAGGCACCGAGGGCGACGCGCTGGCCGAGGCCGTGAAGAAATCCGCGCTCAACCTGGAGAACCCGCGCCACCTTGCGCGCTTTGTCGCCGAGCTGGCCCGCCGGCAGTGGATCAAGGAACACGGACTTGCGAAGGACGCCGACGTGTGGCGCGACCTCGTGGCCGTGCAGTTCCTGCGCAAGACGGCGCAGAGCGTCTACGCGAAGCTTTGCCGCGACCTCACATACTCCCGCAGCCGCGAGACGGCCATGCGTGGCATTGCAAAGCTCGACTCTGTGCCGACCGTGCAGGGGCTAATCTCCGAGATGGAGTTCCTGGGCGCGCTCATAAACGCGCAGCGCATCCGCGACACGCAGAAGCAGATGTGCGAAAAGCTCGACCTGTTCCTGCGGGAGAGCTTTAGTGCGCAGGGACGGTTCAAGCCCGACAAGGAAGAGGGCAAGCGCAAGGTTTCGGCCGAAGCGGAACTCCGCGCGCGCTACATGCGCCACGCGATGTGGCTTACTCCGGACGCGGCGGCGGAAGAAGCCCGACAGCTCCAAGAGACGCTTGACGCGCTCTCCGTCGATTTCGCGGACGCCGGGCGCGACCGCGACCAGAGCCGCGAGTTCGTCGAGACGATCCGCAAGCTGAATGTCCTGCGGGAGTTCGGCGCGCTCCGCTACAAGCCCGTCGGCGAGATAGAGGCCGCCGTCCAATGGTGGCAGGACTTCGCGCGCGGCGAGTCGGACGACATCGTGCGCGAAATGTCAGATCGCGACATCCGCACGAAGAAGGCCGCGCACCTGCTGGCCGTCGCGTTCGCCGATCCGAAGCGCACGACCATCCGCGAGGGCGGCAAGGCGGACGCCTTGAACCGCTTCATCACCGGCCACATGGGCTTCATATCGCTTTTGCAGGACTGCATGCGCCACGCGTCCGACGCTGACGCCGCAGCCGTGAAGGACATCGTGGACTACATCGCCCGCGAGGTGCAGAAGGCCGGCGACAGGTCAGAAGCCGAAAAGCGCCGCCACAACGACGCCTTTCACTCCGCGGTCGAGGGAATCTACGGCAAGAGCTTCAACGCCGTCATGAAGGACATGATGGCTCCGGACGAGCGCTTCACGCAGTACATGGGCGTCGTCGGCGGAAAGCGCGTCACGCCCACCAAGGGCCGCGCGCTCCAGCTGCTCGTCTCGCTCCTCCAGGAGGGCCGCAAAGTTCAGGTCGAGGACGAGGAGAATCCCGGCCAGACGAAGACCGTCTGGGAGGGTGGCTACCACGACAACATCGTGAAGCACCACCGCGAGGGACAGGCGGCCGAGATAATGCGTCTCCTCGATCCGGCTGACATGAACATGCTGAAATGGCTTGGCCAGTGGTACGAGAACAACCGCTCCGACCTCTCCGGCGTATGCCATTCGCTCTTCGGGATCGGCGTGTACGCGGAGCTGCCGAACTACTTCCCGGTCAAGATGATGCTCGAGACGCAGGGACTCGAGAAAGGACAGGGTGTCGGCTGGACGATATTCCCAAAGGCGCTCACGCCGCGCGTCCGGAACGAGCGCGACTTCGACACGTCGGCCGACATCTTCTCGATGTGGGCGTCCCGCATGGAAGAGGCCGCGCAGTGGAAGCACCACGCGCAGCTGGGACTGGAAATGCGCGGCATCTTCGGCCGGTCCGAACTCCGCGAGACCGTCAGGGCGAACCACGGCGCGTCCGTGGACGACCTCATGCAGGGCTTTATCACGGACATTCTGGCCGGACACGGCGCGTACGACAGATCCACGGCGGGCGTCCAGTATTTCTCCGACCAGATACGCGGCTGGACTGCGCTGTGCGCGCTCGGCGGAAACATCGGCGTCATGGCCAAGCAGACGACCTCGATCCCGGCGTTCGGCTTCGAGATCGGGCTTGTCAACACGGCAAAGTACATGGTGAGCGCATTCACGCCGGAGGGTATGGCCGCGATGGGCAAGATATGGGATTCCGAGCAGAGGCGCACACGCTGGAACCTGGGATCCTCCGAGGCCGTCCGCAACGCGCTCAGCCAGCAGAACGCGGGCTGGCTGAAGCGTATGCTCCAGAAGTCGATGATCACGACCAAGTTGGGCGACGTCGTGCCGGCTCTCGTCGTCGGGCAGGGCATCTACCGCGACTGCTTGGATCGCGGCATGTCCGAGGACGACGCCATGGCCGAGACGTGGAGCATCATCGAACGGACGCAGCAGTCTGGCCGCATGGAAAACCAGACCTCGATCCAGCGGCGCAACAAGCTCGGGCGCATCATGTTCCAGTTCCTCTCCACGCAACAGCAGTACCTACAGTACGAAGTGCGAGCGATCCGCGAGGTGATCGCGCGTCCGGACTCGGTGAAGCGCTGGGGCAGCCTGGGACGCGCAATCCTCCTTAATCACTTCATCCTCTCGTCAGCTTATTTCTGGATGGGGGAACTGTACAAAGCGTGTCTCGGACAGGAACCGCCGGAAGACGAGCTGAATGACTGGATAATCACGTGTCTCCTGGGACCGTACGGATCGCTCTTCGTCGCCGGTTTCTGCTGCAAGTACACGCTCGAACGTGCCATCAAGGGCTACTCGATCAAGGGCGGCTCCTCGATGCTGCCGATGGAATCGTGGCTGAAGAACCAAGTGAACGACGGCGCGAAGCTGCTAGAGGCGATATTCGACTCAGACGGCGACACCTGGGACAACATGCTCGACGCCGCCGGTCGCTGGATGAGCGACAGCAATTCGGTCGTGCGCGACTTGCGGAAGATATACCGCTACCGCGTCAAGGACGAGCCGCAGAAGAAGTAGACTCGAGCGCCTGGCGAATCTCCTCCGTTTTGTCGGCGTGGTCGTACCGTTGCACGGTCGCGTCCTGCGTCCATCCGCCGAGGCGCTTTGCGAGGTCGTTGCTGACTCCGGCCTCCGCAAGGCGTGTCCTGAAGGTGTGCCGCCAACTGTGAAACGTGATCGTCGGATCGGTCACGCCGGCGGCCTTCAGGATCCCGGCGAAGGCGCAGTCTTCCGGATCGCCCGGATAGACTTTCGCGAACTCCGGAAGCACGTACTTCCTGCCCTTCACGAACAGGCCCTTCAGGGCGTCGCGCAGAACGGCCACCATCGGCACTTCGACCTCGATGTTGTAGCCTTGCGTCTTGATCGGCTTCGTGCGAATGACGCCCTTTTCGAAATCCACCTTGCTCCATTCCAGGAACACGACATCGTGTTTACGGAGTCCGGTCCACCGGGCGATTAGGCACGCCTCGTACCAATGCGGCACGGCGCTCGCTTTCGCGGCCTCCAGCACGGCGCGCTCCTGGGCGCGCGAGAAAGCGGCGTGGCGCTGCCCGTCGCGCACGGCCGGACGGAGATCCTTCCACGGGTTGCGGACGTCGTACAGCGCCTCGGCAGCCTTCCAGATCGTGGACAGGTTTCCGATGTATTCCTTCCGGCTCTTGTCCTTCAGCTTCGCCTTGTGCTTTTTGTCCTTCGGCTTCGACTTCTTCTTCAGGAATTCGGCGTACGCCATCGCGCAGTCGAACGTCACCTCCTCGACCGTCGTGACCGGGAATTCTGTCTTCGTCCATTCGATGAAGTCCTCGAGGTTTTTCTTCCGCTGCTTTACGAGCCGTTCGCCCGGCTTGCGATCGCGCATCGACATGAACCGCTCGTACGTCGCCCACAGCTGGCCGATCGGCAGACCGGATCCCTCGCGCTCCCTAGGGAAGATTGCGTCGAGGATGGATTTCATCTTCTTGTCGTCTATCTTGCCCTTGATCGACAGGTGCATGGCCTCCTCGATCGACCGCGCATGCTCGATGGAGGACGTGCCGGTCGATTGGCGGATGAATTTTCCTGGCCGACGAGGGTCCCGGAACATCACCCACCAGTTCTTTCCGCCGTTGTTTTTATAAAGCATTTTCGCTCATTTCCCTTATTGCGTTCTTTTTCTCTGGCAGGAATTGTATCATATTCTGTATCATAACTCAATAGCCGAACGAAACAAAAAAAGCACTGGTTTTGCAGTGCTTTTTTGCTTTGTCTATTGGTGCGACTGACTGGGATCGAACCAGCAACCTTCGGCTTCGGAGGCCAACGCTCTATCCAATTGAGCTACAGTCGCAACTCGCGGGAACGGGCGTATATGATACCAAATCCCCTTCCCGCTGGCAACCGTCGGCATCCTCAGCTCGCCGAGAAACGGTATTCTGTCGCCGTGCGCAGCGTCTGGCCCGGCTGCACGATGGTCGTCGGGAACTCCGGCTTGTTCGGCGAGTCAGGGAAGTGCTGCGTCTCCAGCGCAACGCCAGAGTTGCGGACAGGCAGGTAGTAGCCGTCGTACACCTGCATGCCGGGCTCGGTGGTCCACACCTCCAGCTTCCTGCCCGTCGCCGCGGAGGCGAGAGTGCAGGCGTGGCGGAGAGTAGTGCCGTCCCAGCCGTTCACCACCCAGTTGATGTCGTAGCCCGCGCCGTACTTCAGGCAGTCGTCGTCCGCGTCGTGGTTCGCGCCTATCGCGTGCGGCTGGCGGAAGTCGAACGGCGTGCCTTCCACGGAACGCAGCTCGCCGGTCGGGATCATGCCCACGTTGTAGGGCGTGAAGCGGTCGGCGCTGATCTGCATCGTGTGATCCATGATGGTCGTGCCGCTCGCCGCGCCGTTCAGGTTCCAGTAGGCGTGCTCGGTGAGGGAGAGCGGCGTCGCCTGGTCGGTGGTGGCCTCCCAGCCGATGCGCCAGACGTTCGCGTTGTCGAGCGTGAGGGTGGCGCGCACCTTCACGTTGCCCGGATATCCGCCCTCGCCGTCAGGAGAGGTTATTTCCATGACGAGGCCGACCTTGTCGTCGGTATGGATCTCCTCGACCACGTCCCAGCAACGCAGGGAGAAGCCGCGCGTTCCGCCGTGCAGCGCGCACGGGATGCCGCCCGGCGCGTTAGTGCACTCAAGCACGTACTCCTTGCCGCCGAGCGTGAACTTGCCGTCGCGTATGCGGTTGCCGTAGCGGCCCACGAGCGCGCCGTAGTAGGTGCCGCCGTGCTCCACCACATACTCGTCCAGGGTGTTCCAGCCTAGCGTCACGTTGTCGAGCTTGCCGTCGCGGTCGGGAACGATCGCCTTGATCAGGCGACCGCCGTAGTCGGTGAAGTCAAGCTCCATGCCGTTAGCGTTCACGAGGCGCCACAGGCGCACATCGCGTCCCTCGAAGCTGCCCCAAGGCATCGATTCGATTGAGTTGCCCATCGCTGATTCCTTTTGCTTCAGACCTGCACTTGGCGGCGGCCGAAGAGGCTGAGAGCCCCGAACACGAGCAGGCCGGCGCCGAGAATGATGAAGCCGAGGACCGTGTCCTCGCGGCTGATGTCGAAGAGCTCCTCGCCGTCAAGCTTGTTGGCGATGCAGTCGACGCTCCACATGAGCGCCGCGCCCCAGAACATCAGCATCGTCGTGAAGATGGCCTTGCTGGGCTTGCCCTTTTTCTTACCGAAGTAGTAGAGCGCCGTGAACGCGAGCGCGGCGACAATGGTCATGATCTCGCACATGGCTTAGGCCTCCTGCTGCGGCACGGCCGCCTTCGAACGTTCAAGCCACGTGCTGATTCCGACCATGGCCACCCACACCACGCCCAGCAGCACCGCCATGGCGACGCCGCGCGTGGCCATCTCGTGCAGCATGTCCGAGGTAGCCTCGGGACCTTCCTTCACCGCGGTGAGGAACGGCGGCGTGAATATGATCTCTCCGTGGTAGACGTGCTCGATGGCCAGCAGGAAGCTGCCACCGAACATCATCTTGCCAAGCCAGCCCAGCTTGGCGACAAATGGGTTCTTCTGCGCCGATGCGGGCAGAGCTGTCTTCGCGGCGCTGGCCACTACGGCCGTCGCGAGGGGAACTGTGAAGCATGCCATTTTTTTACTCCTTGGTTGTGGTTGCGAAAAGGATAGCATATCCTAGGCCGCGCAGTCAACCGCCGTCAGCGGATGCCGAGGACCTTGTGCATCTGGATCGACAGTGACCACGGAGGCGTGATGCCAGGCGTGAGCTTGTTCAGCTTCACCAGCAGGTTGAGCGCGCGGCGGTAGTGTATCTTGCCGTCCTGTTCCAGCGGCGAGATGTAGTAGTCCGTCGCCGTGATGCGCTCGCGCATGTTGCGGCAGAAGGCGGAGATCTCGTCCGTCACCGCCACTATGCGCACCTCGTTAGCCTGGTGGAGCATGCGCTCGTCAGAGTAGCGGGCGGAGTATTCGCTCTTCGGCGATACCGAGATGTAGTCGAACAGCTCGGGATGGTGCGGCCTGTTGACGCCGTTCGTCTCCAGGGCCACCCAGTATCCAGAGCCCTTCAGCGCTCGCACGAGGTCGGTCAGGCCATGCTGGATAGTCGGCTCTCCGCCCGTGATAACGACCGAGCGGTTGTTTCGCTTCTCGACTTCCTTCATCACTTCCGTGACGGTCAGCGCAAGGCGTTCGGACTTGTGCGCGTCGCACCATTTGCAGTTCAGGTTGCAGGTGGCGAAACGCACGAACGTGGCGGGGCGGCCAGAATTTCGGCCTTCGCCCTGCAACGACGAAAATATGGAACGCAGGTGGTATACGCTCATTTCTTGTACTCCGCACATGAATCAGGTGTTTCCCAGACGCGCACGGCGCTGAGGCCGGGCACGCTGGTGGAAAGCTGCTCGTAGAAGTGCCGCGCGAGGTTCTCGGCCGTCGACCGGAACGGAAGCGCCACGGCGCGCATGCCGTGCTTCGTGACGACGGCCGCTATCTCGCTCTCCCCCTCCGAAGTGCTGTCGTAAATGAACGCGTGGTCGAAGCGCGCGATGATCGTCTCCTCGCATATATGCTTCAGGTCCTTGAAGTCGATCACCATGTCCGCAGTGGATTCCGGCGGCTGAGTGACCGACACCTCCACGCGGTACGTGTGTCCGTGGAGGTTCTTGCAGAGCCCCTGATGGTTCGTCAGGACGTGCGCCGCGTCAAACTTTATGCTTTTCGTGACGGTGAGCATTGTACTCCTTGAGTCCGTTGTTGCGCAGCCGGCAGGCCGGGCACTTGCCGCAGCCCGCGCCCGGGATGCCGTTGTAGCAGGTGAGCGTGCGGTCGCGCACGAGTTCGAATATGCCTAGCCGGTCCGCGAGCGCCCACTCCTCGGCCTTTGTCATGCGGATGAAAGGCGTGACTATCCGCACGGGCCACTCTAGAGCAAGGCGCAGCATGCGTTGCTGTGCGCGGATGAACGCGGCGCGGCAGTCCGGATAGCCGGAGTAGTCGGCCTCCGACACCCCAGTGTATATCTCCTTGGCCCCGAGCGACTTCGCCCAAACCGCCGCCGCCAGCAGGAAGAAGGCGTTGCGTCCTTCGACCACCGTGGTAGGGCAGGCGCTCCCCTTCCGGCGCTCTATCTTCTGCGCGGGATCCATGAGCGCGTTGGTGGTGAGCTGGCGGTAGAAGCCGAGAGACACCACCTTGTGGCTCGCGATGCCGAAGTGGCGCGAGAGTCCGCGCGCGAACTTAGTCTCAAGCGCGTGGCGCTGGCCGTAACGGAACGTTATCGCCGCCACGTGGCCTGCGCCATACTTCCGCACCGCGAGCGCGAGGCACGTAGCGGAATCCTGTCCTCCGCTCAGCACCACCACAGCCTTGATGTCCGCTCTATCCATCTAGAAACGTCCTTCCGTGATTTCAGCGCGCGAAGCCCTCGAGAAGCGCCCTGCGGCGCGGGTTGTCGGCGGACGGCTTGTACTTGCCGCGCTTGCCGTCCACCTCGTGTTCCACGCTCCATCCCGGCCACTCGCGGAACGCGTGGTAGGTCCAGTCCCATCCGTATTCCTCGAACAGCGATATGCAGTCCGCGATGTACTGTCCCGCGCCCTCGGCCCATGTGATCGCGCTGAACTCGCCCACGTAGATCTTCGCGTTGTGGCGCTTCTCGAACGCGCGCACGGGCGCGAGCCTCTTGCGGATGAAGTCGCGGTTCCAGCCCTTCTTCGCGTTCGGGTAAGCGAACTTCGGATAGTTGTCGTCGGCGCAGTGGACACCCTGGTGCGTGTACTCGCCGGGCTGGTACATGTGCACCTGGTAGATCACGTTGTCCATCGCGAGCGGCGAGAGATAGCTGAACGTGTCTGCCGAGTCCCAGCCGTTCGACTCGATTATTATCGTCGTCTCCGGGTCGATAGCGCGGATGGCCTCGGCGGCGCGCTTCTGGATGGTCCAGTAGTCGCAGACCGCGCGGCGCGTCTGCGTCGGCTCGTTGATGAGGTCGAAGCCGTAGATCTCTGGCCTGCACCTGAAGCGCGTCGCGATCCGCCGCCAGCACGCGATGAAATGGTCTGCGTACTTCGCGTCGTGGTACATCGTCCAGTCCTTGTCGGGATCGCGCCCGCCAGGCGGGCAGTGCATGTCCACGACGATCTTGATGCCGTACTTCGCGGCCCACGGGAGCACGTCGCGCTCGAGGTGGTCGAGCTTGCCGTCAAGCCAGCGGTCGTACTCGTCGAGATCGCGGTCCTTGCCGATGGCGGAGAAGTTGCGCGTCATCTGGTAGCGCGCAAGCGTCGCGCCCCATTCGCGGAGCGTGCGGAAGTCATCCTCCCTGCACCGACCTCCAGGCAGCATCACGCCGCGCAGCACGGGACGGTTGCGCACGCGGTCCGGGTAGGAGACGCGGTAGCTCTGGTTCGTGACCGGATAGAGATCCTCCTCCTGGTCGATCCGCAGAGTCGAAAGGTCGAACACGACCTTGCCGCTGGAATCCTGCAGGCCGAGCGACAGCTCTGCGCGGCCCGCCTTCCTTCCGTGACGCGAGTCGGAGACCGTGATCGTCTGCGTCGGGAAGCTGCCGAGGCGGGTCCTCGTGTTCGGCCAGTAGTCGATTCCGGACTCTGCATCCTTGTAATGGAACATGAACTTGAGTCCGTTCCACGAGTCGCGCGGCTTGCTGATGTTCTCGCCTCTCGCCACGATCTCGGCCTTGATGCACTTGCCGTCGAACTTGGACAGGTCCACGTACGCCACGCCGCGACCGCCCTCGCGGGCCTTCTCGGGCGGCACGTCGACAACAAGGAACTTGCCCTCGATCCGCGCAAAGCGCGAAAGCGACCAGGACAGGTTCGTGACCGGCACGGCCTGCGCGGCGAGTCCAGCCGCCAGGCATATGGACGACAGCATCTTCATGGCGGTCGTAATTATATCACATTGCCGCCCGATGTGACACGCCGCCATTATGGTACACTATGCGCATGTCATCGATTCCGAAGATACTCGTGACGCTCCCGACGGCGAACTTCACGCAGCGCCGCATCCTTGAAGGTGTGCTGTCGTACGCCCGCGACCACGGTCCGTGGATGTTCCACCTTAACACCGGCGACATAGCCGGGCAGGGACTCCGCCGGATAGCGGACTGGAAGTGCTCCGGCGTCATCGCCCTCTCTGCGCATCCCGAGCTTATCTCCCGACTGGCCGCACTCAAGCGGCCGGCGGTGTTCATCAATCCTCCGCAGGGCAAGCGCCGTCCGCCAAAGGGCTGCGTGTTCGTCCGCCGCGACCACCAGAACCTCGGCCGGCTCGCCGCCGAGTACTTCCTAGCGCGCGGGTATCGCTCTTTCGCGTTCGTGGGCGCCGTGCGCACGGCAGACTGGTCCGACGGTCGGCGCGAGGGATTCACGGCGCGTCTCGCGAAGGAAGGTCTTCCATGCGCAGTGTACCCCGACCCCTCGCCGGAGGAAGTGGCCGACTTCGCCATCGAGGCGCCTCGACTCGGTGCCTGGCTTGCCGCCCTTCCCAACTCCACGGCCCTCTACACTGTAAAGGACATGCGCGGCCAGCAGATACTCGCCGCGTGCATGGACGCCGGCATACGCGTGCCGGAGGGCGTGTCCGTCCTCTCCACGGACGACGACGCCATCCTCTGCGAGACGACCACTCCTCCCCTGTCCTCGATCGCCCTCGACGGCGAGAACACGGGCCGCCTCTGCGCGCACATCCTCGACAACCTCCTTCACGGGCGTCCCGTGGAGCCGCTCGTGGACATCGCCTACCCGCGCATCGTGACGCGCAGGTCAACAGACGCGTTCGCGATAGAGGATCCCATTCTCGCGCGCGCCGTCGCCTACGTGCGTGCGCATATCGGCGAGTCCGTGCAGATATCCGTCATGGCCGACGCGCTCGGCATATCGGTCCGAACTATCGAGATGAAGGCATTGCGGCATCTGGGGCACACATTCCGCGAAGAGATCCGGCGCATACGCCTCTCCGAGGGCATAAGCCTGCTCTCCAACACGGCGCTTCCCGTCGCGGCGATTGCCGAGCGATGCGGCTTCTGCAACGCGAGCCACTTCTCGCGAGCGGTCAAGGCCGCATTCGGCTACACGCCCGGCACCTTCCGCGCCCGCTAGGGTCACGTGACCGAGCAGCGGTGCACGATCGCGCGGCGGAGCGTGAGAGGATCGGAATAGGATACGCCGGAATCGGCAGGCAGGCCGAAGGCGAGTCGCGTTAGGCGCACAGGCGCATCGGCGGACGGCCATTCGCGCAACACCTCCGCAAGGTATCCGGCAGTGGCGTCACCTTCCATGTCCGTGGATAGCGCCAGCAGTATCTCGGTGAAGCCTTCGCGCGCTACGCGGTCCTTGAGCTCGGCGATGCGAAGGCGTTCCGGACCAAGATGGCGAACGGGCGAGAGCTTGCCGCCCAGCACGTGGTAGCGGCCGCGGAACGCGCCGGAGGACTCGATCGTCAGCAGGTCCGCAGGTTCCTCCACCACGCAGACGGACGATCCGTCGCGCGTGGCGTCAGAGCAGAACGAGCACGGGTTCTTGGAACGGACCGTGAACGCGCCGCACCGCGAGCAGCACGTGACCTCCGCACGCGCCTCGCGCAAGGCGAGGACAAGCGGGTCGAGAAGGCGTTCCGGTTCGCGCAAGAGAGCGAGCGCAGCCCGTCCCGCGCTGCGGCGCCCGAGTCCTGGCAGGCGTGAAAGCGTGCCGACTAGCGTGTCCAGTGGCGCAAGCACGACCTTTACTTGCCGAACAGGCCGTTCATGCCGCCGTCCTGCATCAGTTTAGCCATCTGTTCCTGCGTCGTCTTCTTGACGCTCTTGAGTGCGCCGTTGACGACGTTGAAGAGCATCGTCTCGAAACGCTCGGTCTTGCCGGAAGCGACTTCGCTCCAAGTCTCCGGGGCGATCTTGATCGATGCGATCGTGAAGTCGCCGCGTGCCGTCACCGTGATGCCGCCGTTCGAGTATTCGCACTGGATCTTCTCGATCTCGGCCTGAAGCCGCTTCGCCTGGCTGCGCATCTGCATCGCCTGCTTTACCTGGTCAAAGATTCCCATTTCTGCTTGCTCCTTTGTGTGTTGTTGTTTTCTTTAAGCCGTATTTCCTGGCCTTGTAGGCGACGATGCGCGGAGTGGACCCCAGGGCTCTTGCCGCCGCGGCAACGCTGCCGCCGTTCGCCGCGAGCGCCTGCGAGAGCAGGTCCGCCTCGAACGCCGCGGTGGCCACCTTCAGGCTCTCGCCGCGCCATACGTACCTGGGACGCGCCTGGCGCTTCAACCAGCGGCGCACGGGAAGCGGCAGGTCGTCGCACTCCACCTCCGCCCCGAACGACACCAGCTCGGCCTCCGCACGAGCCTTCGCCTTCTCGGCCGGCGAATTCCACGGATACGCGTCTAGCGCCTCGCTCGCCTCCCTAGACCAGCTTCTTTCCACTAAGCTCCTCGTATGCCTTGACGTAGATTTCGTGCGTCTTGCGTACAACCTCGTCCGGCAGCTCCGGGGCTGGGGGCTGGCGGTTGAAGCCGATCTCGTCCAGCCAGTCGCGCACGAACTGCTTGTCGAGCGACGGCGGGTTCTTGCCTACCGCGTAGGACTTCTGCGGCCAGAAGCGCGACGAGTCTGGCGTGAGCACCTCGTCCGCCAGGATCAGCGAACCATCCGCGGCGCGGCCGAACTCGAATTTCGTGTCCGCGATGATGATGCCGTGACCGGCGGCGTAATCCGCCGCCTTCGTGTAGCAGGATATTGACGCGTCCTTGAGGGCGTTTGCCAACTCTGCGCCGGTCTCGCGCGCCATCTCCTCCACGGTGATCGCCTCGTCGTGGTCGCCGATCGCCGCCTTTGTGGTCGGCGTGAAGAGGACCTCGTCGAGCTTGGAGGCGTTCTGGTAGCCCATGCGAAGCGGCTGGCCGTTAACGGTCTGCGACCGCTGGTACTCCTTCCAGCCGGAACCCGTGAGGTAGCCGCGCACGATGCACTCGAACGGGACCATGTCCACCTTCTTCACCAGCATCGAGCGTCCGCGCAGGTCCTCAGCGACGGACTTGAGGAAGCTTGGATATTCGGCCACGTCGGCGGTCACGAGATGGTTCGGCACGCCCAGGAACTCCATCCAGAACAGAGATAGCTGGTTGAGGACCTTGCCCTTGTCCGGAATGCCGCCTGGGAGGATCACGTCGAACGCGCTTATGCGGTCCGTTACCACCATAAGTAGCTTGTCGCCGAGGTCGAAGACATCGCGCACCTTGCCGCTCGATGGAGGCGGCAGCCCAGGAATGCTCGTCTCGAGCAACGCATGGTTTTTGTCGTATTTCATTCTTATGCTGTCCTTTCAGCGGACGTAATTATACCATATTTCTGGCGAAGGGGCCTACCAACCTTCGTGCGATCGGCGATCGACAAGCGCATCGATCGCCTCGTTGCCAACGGAACGGCGCTATGGTAGAATGTTGCTGTCGATTTCACCGCAAAAGAAGGATTAGCATGAACAGAAGACAGTTCCTTGCGCTCGGCGCCGCAGGCGCGGCCCTTGCAGGATGCACCGCCACGCGCCAGTCGCGCACCACCACCGCCGTCGCGAAGGCCCCTGGCGGCGGGGACCCGCGCATGCGCGGACCGTTCCCGATCATGTCCACCCCGTTCAACGAGGACGGGTCCGTCGACTACGAGTCCCTCGGCAAGGCCGTCGCGTGGGTCTCCGACAACGGCTGCCCTGGCGTCATCTGGTGCCAGTCGAACGACGCCGTGGACCTGCTCACGTTCGAGGAGAAGGTCAAGGGCTACGAGGCGTGCGCCAAGGCCATGCAGGGCAAGTCCGCCATGATGACGTTCGGCTGCAACGGCACGCGCGAGACGATGCTGCGCGAGGCGAAGGCCATAGAGGAGGTTGCCGCCAGGTATCCGCGCGCGAACGTCGCCATGATCTCGCGCCCTCCGGACGACGGCAAGACGGAGGCGGACCTGCGCGCCTACTTCGAGGCGCTCGCCACTGTTGCAAAACGCCCCGTCATCATCCAGACCCACGTGAACAAGACCTGCCCCGATCCGTCCGTTGCGCTTCTCGTCGAGCTTGCGAAGAAACATCCCGCAATCTACGGCTACATCAAGGAGGAGAGCGGCGGCGCTGCCGCGAACGACAGGATGATCGAGGAGAACAAGGCGAAGCCAGTCATCCACACCGTCTTCAGCGCGTGGGGCGGCTGGCAATGGCTATACCAGAGCCGTCGCTGCGGCTCGGAGGGGCTTGTCACCGAGCGTTGCGCCTACGCACCCCTTCTCGCGCACATCTGGCGTGAGATGGAGTCGCGCGACGCCAAGGGAACTCTTACGGAGTCCTACGCGCTCCTCCGCCTGCTGATCGACCAGCGCAACATGCCCAGCGGACTGCGCGGCTACTCCCTCTACTACTTCCAGCGGCTCGGCCTCTTCAAGACGACCGTCTCGCGGCAGTACTTCAAGGCAAAGAAGGGAGAGGAAGGCACTACCGCCGTCGGCGACAACCGCAAGTGGCGTCTGGAGAAGCTGTCGCTGACCGACCTGCAGAAGGCCGAGCTGGACGAGTGCTACGACGACATGATGCGCTTCGTCAGGGAGCACTCCTGATTCAGCGCTCCGGAGAAGGCGTGACTACCACGCCTTCTCCTCGAACGTCCATTCCACGACCTGGACGGCGCAGGTGGAGAGGATGCGCCTGACTTCCTCGCGGCGTTCAGGAGTCATCTGGCAGGCAACCACCACAAGGTCAGCCTTCAGTCGCGGAAGTATCGCGGGGGCCTGCTCGAGTGTGCCGAATATCTTGATGCCGCCGATGTACTGGCCGCGCAGGAGGACGTCGTCGTCGAGCAGGCCTACGATCACGCGTCTGTTGGTGTCCGACCCGACCGAGCGCACGAGCTCGCGGCGGAAAGCGCGGTACCGCAGGCCCGCACCATAGACAACTGTACGCACGGAGCCGGACGCGTCAGACAGGTGCCCGCTGTCGAGAGCGTAGAAGAAGTCGCGCACGACTGCCCTCATGACGCGGGTGACGATAAGGCCGAGGATCGCGAGCGCAGCGTAGAGGCACGAGAACATGAAAAGATGGGTATGTGGCAGTTGCGCAAACTCCACGGTCGCCACAGCGATTCCCACGCCGATAAGCACCGCCAGCACCAGGCGCACGTAGTTTGAAAGCTGTGCGCGGCTCCATACAGTCATGTACGCCCTGAAGAACACGAGACAGAGGAACACGGGAATCGTGTACGTTGCCAGTCCCCTTCGCAGCGCCGCCTCGGTCAAAGGCTTGGAGAGCGTCAGCGCCGACATGACCCATACGCCGATCAGCACGATGATGTCCAAGGTGAGGCGGAAAGGCACGCGCAGCATCTGACGGCGGCGCGAGACGGTCGGCCGCTTCTCGCGGGCGACGGCGTTCAGGAGTCGTCCCGTGTCCCATAGCTCGATGCGCCGCATGTCTCGGAACAGGACGACGACGGCGACCATGAACCCGACGATGTAGAGCGCTACCGCTCGCCCCTTGAGCGCGAGTCCGCCAAGCCCGATGAGGACAAAGAAAACCGCAAGGCAATAAAGCGCCAACGTCGCCTTGCGCTGCGTGACGAGCTGGCGCAGGATGCGATGGTGCAGATGGTCCGTGTCAGCCTCCATGACGTGCGTGTTTCCGGTCTCCGCGCCGGACATCTGCCGCAGCAATGCCCTTACCACGCGCCTCATGATCGCCAGAGCGGTGTCGAAGATCGGCACTCCCATCGCTAGGATAGGCACGCCCAGACTGACGAAGAGCGAGTCCGATCCGCCGCTAGCGAGCGGTATCGTCGCAAGCGTGAACCCGATGAACATCGAGCCGGTGTCGCCGAGAAACACAGACGCGGGATTGAAGTTGTAGCGCAGGAATCCTAGGCATGCGCCGAGAAAGGCGAAATGCACAAGCGTGCATTCCGGACGTCCGCTGAAGAACAGTGCGCCAGCCATGCCAATGGCGGCGATGCTGGCCAGCCCCGTCGCGAGGCCATCCAGTCCGTCGATCAGGTTGAATGCGTTGATCGCCCCCACGATCCAGAACACCGTGAACGGGCAATCGAGCCAAATCGGAAGCATCGGATAATGGGCGCCAAACGAGACGTGCGCCCAGAAGTACGCGCCAAGCGCAACGGCCACCTGCCCTCCCAGCTTGACCAGAGGCGGCAGGGAGAACTTGTCGTCCGCGAGTCCAAGAAGGCAGAGCATTCCAGAAAGCGCCATGATGCGATGGATGGTGGAGAGCGATGGCACGTTGGCCGATACGACAGAGAAGAGGTCCAATACGTCGGCTCCTACGTACAGCGTCGCCGCCATCGAGAGGAAGATCGCGAGTCCCCCACCTCGCGGCACCGGAACCGTGTTGATGCGCCGAGAAGAAGGCAGGTCCACCATCCCGAGCCTCACCGCGCAAGCACGGCAAATGGGAGTGAGGAAGAGCGAAAGGAAAAGCGATCCGAGCAACAGTCCCCAGTACGGAGACGTCTTGGCGAAGAACGCCATGAGATTCTGCCAGAATCCAGTCATGGCAGCACCTCCGAGAGTCGCGCCAGGAACTCCTCCAGCTGGAGACGGTCAGCCTCGTGCATGAGATCGAACCCGGCGCTGTCCATCGGGACGGAGGCGTTGACCGTCACCATCACCCAACGGTCGATCCGATTGTGCACTGACCTGTCCCAAGTGTCGATCAGGATACGCTGCGTGTGCGAGGCTGTCCTCACGCCTGCCTGGTTGAAGAACGTGTACGCCAGCACGCTCGGCGAGGAGTTCGCTCCGGAAAGATGGATGGCATGGAACGGACGTCCCGCCACGTCGAAAGAGCACGGATTGCTCATCACGTATCCCTGCGCAGGCATGCACAGTTCCGGACGGTGCAGAGAGCTTTTCGACTGCCCTCCGATAACTGCGGACACGATGAACTGCACTTCCGACATCCGATAGACGCGCTTGATTATCTTGGTGTCCGCCGGAAGCACCTTCGTCTCCCCGAGCGAGTGCGACGACAGCTCGCTGCCGCATGCCGGGCAGTTAGCCTGCCCATCTCCCATGCGCGACGCCAGCACCGAGCGGGCGCACTGCTCGTTGGTGCAGAACAAGATACCGTCCGTTTGGCATCCGGCGATCTTCTGGGGGAGCTCGAACTCCGGCGGACTCATGATCATCGACACTGGCGTCATCGCCTGGAACACGAAGATGGGCGCGAGGATTACGGCAGTCGCCAACGCCAACCAGGTGCGGTTCCCAGCATCCTCCGTTGCCGCTGTTCCCGGGACGAACGGCCCCCGCACTTGTTTGCCGTTGAGGTCCGTGTGAGTGTCAAGGTTCCTGACGCAGCCGAGATTCCTGAATGCACTTCCCTCGTTTTCTCCCTTCGTAAGCTTCACGCCCCTCAAGCCGTGCGAATTGTTCCAGCTGTCGGCAAATCGTCCTACGACCTCTCCGCACGCCACCATGAGCGAGATGGCGACGATGAAGATGACGTATCCGGAATAGTCGTGGTAGAACCCCATGGCGAAGTCTGCCGATCCCCATGCCGCGCACATGCAGATCGTGAGGATGCGCACGACGTTCCCAAGCACCGCCAGCGGGATAGAGCAGGCAAAGAGCGCGATGCGTCGCAGCCATGTCGGCTGCGTGTACCACGAGTATGCCGCAGTTAGCGCCATGAGCGCGAAAAGCGAACGCAGCCCCGAACACGGCTCGGCCACGTCTATGTTGAATGCATGGGCGCCCTGCGCGATGATGGCCGTGCCATGCTGCGCCACCTCAACGCCGAAGCCCTTCAGAACCGCGAATGCCGTGCCGCTCGCAAGAAGACGCAGATGAATCGTCACGACGTCAAGGAACGTGGCCAGCGGCACGGTAAAGAGAAGGTAGATCGCCGGAAACATGCAAAGCTTCGCCACGCGCCATCCGTAGAACGCCCAAGGCAAGGATATGCAAAGGCCAACAAAGCCCGCCTGCTCCAGCCGCAACTGCAGTCCGCGTGTGCCTATGAGCGCCACGGCGATGCACGGCAGGCATGCCAGGAACCCGAGGACGGACGGCTTTCCTGCCGACTCCTTGAGCTCGCGCCGCGACGTCCACAGGACATATAGCGAGAACACGGGCACGAGCCAACCGAAAGACATGTCCTCTAGCGGATCGGCAAACACGTGGCGCAAGCGCATGAACATGCCGCCGAAGCCGTACAGCATGAACGCGACCGTGGCAAGGAACAGGATTGTCCTCTTCGATTTTAGAATCTGCCTCATGGCGCCAATATTCTATCAAAAAACGCCCCGACAATAAACACCAGAAGGACAATCGTCTCCAAGAAGCATCTCGCCGGCCTCGACCGAGCGGCACGCGGGGAACGCCTGGCGGATGACGTTCTCCGCCACGCGGCACGAGAGTCCAGGCGTGTGCGAGGAGAAGAGCACGAAGAGCGGCTTCGCGGAGAGGACATCCCTCACGAGTCCCAAAGTCTCCTGCAGGTCGCGTTCGATCTTGTACAGTTCGCCGTTCGCCCCGCGCCCGAACGTCGGCGGATCGAGGATCACGGCGTCATATCGCCGCCCGCGCCGAACCTCGCGCCGGAGGAACTTGTGGGCGTCGTCCGCTATCCAGCGGATGGGGTGGTCCTGCAGACCGTTCAGGGCGGCGTTCTCGCGCGCCCACTGCACCATCCCCTTCGCAGCGTCCAGGTGGCACACCTCCGCCCCGCCTTGCGCCGCCGCGATCGTGCTGCCCCCCGAGTATGCGAACAGATTCAGCACGCTCACCGTTTCCCGTTCCCCAACCTTCCCCCTGATCCACTTCCACTGCTCGCGCTGCTCGGGGAATATGCCGAGGTGGCCGAAGTCCGTTCCGCTGAGCCTGAATCGGATGCCGGCCGTCTCGATGTTCCATTCCTTTGGCAGCGCGCTGCGCCCATGCCAGCGGTTGCCGTCCTCGCGGTCGAAAGTGGCCGAAGCGGTCCGCCACGCTGCGGCGTCGCGCGGACGCCACATCGCCTGCGAGCATGGGCGGACTAGCGTGTAGGCTCCAAAGCGCTCGAACTTTCGTCCGTCGCCTGAATCGATCAGCTCGTAGTCGTCCTTCATTGCGCGTGCCTCAAAATCCTATGCTCTGTATCCAGTCCACGATCCGCTTCTGCCAGCCCCGCGCGTTGACGGTGTCGCCAAGGCCGTGGCTCACGTTCGCGTAGACGAACAGCTGCGCGGGGATCTTCCGCTTGTGGAGTTCCGCGTAGAGCAGCACGGATCCCATGGGCGAGTAGTAGTCCTTGTCGCCGTGCACGAGGAACATGGGTGGCGTCTTCGAGTCGAACTTGAACTCGGGCTGGATCGCCGCGCCGTCGCCGCCGTTCTTGTTCGGGCCCTCCGGCCCGTCGGCGGCCACGTAAGCTGGATAGACCGGCACCGAGAAGTTGAGGTGCGGCGAGATGTCGTCCAGCGCGTCGACACGACCGTAGAGCGCGTCCTGCGACGATGTGGCAGAGACTGCCGCCAAGTGCGCGCCGGCCGAGAAGCCGACGGCGCCGATCTTCTCTGGCGACCAGCCGAACTTCGCCGCGTCGGCGCGCAAGTGCCGTATCGCTCTCGCCGCGTCTTCGCGCGGCGCGTCGTAGATCTTCCGCCCCTTCCTGCGCGGGATGCGGTAGTGGAGCACTGCCACCCAACGGCCAGACTGGAGGATCGGCAGGCTCTCGCGGCAGACGTGCCCAAGGTGCTGTGATTGGTAGCCGCCGCCCGGCATCACGACGACGAGCGTGTCGCGGACCGGCTTGTCCGGCTTCAGTATTATCAGCTCCGGGCGCGACACGTCAACCCTGCGCCAGACCTTCCTCTTCTCGTCGAACACGTACTTCCCAGGATTCGCACCGGTCTCGTGCGGCGCCAGTTCCGGCCACAGCTGGATGCGCCCGACGATCCGCTCGTGGAGCTTCCCGTATGCCTTGTCTTCATTCGCGAGTTCGGCGCCCTGCATCGTCGCCGCCGTCGCAATGAGCGGCATGTTCGCTTCCGCATGCACGCCTAGGGCAACGCATGCGTAAAGCATGGCAAGAAAGGCGGCAATCCTGCCAATGGCATATGACTTGCATTTCCGCAGTTTCATGACATTGATCCTTGTGAGGTGCGGATATTTTACCATCTTTCGGCCCTTCGTGCCTAGTGTCTGGCTCCCACTTCGCCAATTGCCATGTTGCTTGGCCGTATGGGAGAGTGTATACTGTTGGCGCCGAAAGGCCGTAAGATCGGAAAGCTGTGGAAAAGAAAGTCATACTGCACGTGGACATGGACGCGTTCTTCGCGGCCGTGGAGCAACGCGACCATCCCGAATGGCGCGGCAAGCCGGTAATTGTCGGCGCAGGGCCGCACGAGCGCGGAGTGGTCTCCACGTGCTCCTACGAGGCGCGAAAGTTTGGCGTCCATTCGGCGATGCCGAGCCGTACGGCCTGCAGCCTGTGTCCGCATGGCATCTTCGTGAAGCCGCGCATGAAGGCGTATTCGGCCGTTTCGGCGCAGGTTTTCGAGATATTGGAGCACTATTCGCCTTTCGTGGAGGGGGTGTCCGTCGACGAGGCGTTCCTGGACGTGACGGGGACGGTTCACCTGTTCGGAGATCCGCGCACGCTGGGCGAGAGGCTGCGGACGGAGGTGCGGGAGAAATGCCGTCTCACCTGCTCGGTAGGGCTGGCGCCGAACCGCCTGCTCGCCAAGATCGGAAGCGAGGAGGCGAAGCCGGACGGCCTCTACGTCATGCCGTTCGCGGATGACGAGGTGCGGGCGTGGCTCGCACCACGCCCCGTGAAGATACTCTGGGGCGTCGGCAAGAAGACGAACGAGACATTGGCCAAATACGGCTACCGCACGTGCGGCGACCTGCAGGCGGCCGATCCTCGCTTCCTGCAGAAGATACTCGGGGACTCTGCGGCAGAGTCCATACGTCGCCATGCCAACGGCATCGACTTCTCGGAGGTCGTTTGCGAAGAGGAGGAGAAGAGCGTATCGCGCGAACATACGTTTCCCGAGGACGAGACTGACCGCACCGCCGTGCGCGAGACGCTACTGCGTCTTGTGGGCGAGGTAGGACGGCGCATGAGGCGAGAGACGCGCTGGGCGCGCACGGGGAAGCTGAAGCTTCGCGACGGCGCTTTCAACACCATCACGCGCCAGGCGCGCTTCGAGCTGCCGGCACGCGACGACATGACGTTCCGGCACCTCGCGCTGGAACTCTTCGACCGCGAGTGGCCTGAAGGCGGAAGACGTACAGTGCGGCTTGTGGGGTTCGGCGTTGCCGACTTCACCGAGACGCGTGCCGATCCAGAGCCATCGCTCTTCCCGTCGCCCCTAGCTGCCGCCATGGAGAAGCGCGAGCGTCTGGCGGAGGTCCTCGACAGACTGCACCTGAAGTGATACCCGCGCCAACTTTCCGGAAAGCGAATATTTCTTTTTTTCGTCACCCCCTTGCGCCTCAGACGGAAAAACGATATACTATCCCTCTTGACATTTCGGCATATGATAGAACTATAGTTTGGAGGTATCATGGCCGTAAAGACGAAAAACACGAAAGAATCGAAAATGAAGAGTTCGGCCGCGGCATCGGCAAAGAAGCCCGCGCACGTGAAAAGCGTTGCAGGGAAGTCACCTGCTGGCGCGAAAAAGAAGTCAGAGGCGAAGCCGAAACCTGCCGCCTCCAAGAAGCCCGCAGCAGTGAAGAAGCCGACGACCGCGAAGAAAAAAGGTCCGGCCGAGAAGAAACCTGCTCCAGCCAAGAAGCCTGCCGCCTCCAAGAAGCCTGCAGCAGAGAAGAAGTCGGCGTCTGCCCAAAAGCCTGCCGAGAGGTCGAAAACGGCACTCGCCAGGAAACAGGAAACGGGGAAGACGCCCGTCAAGGATTCCCGCAAAGACCTCGACAGGGACAATGTCTCCGATCCGTTTGACGACGAGGAGGCGCCAGCGGACGTAGCCATAGATCTCGGTGACGACGGGGAGGACGATGATGCGGACGCGGAAGCTGAAGCCCGTACGATGAACCTCGACACGGAGGCGGATGAGCTTGTGGCCTCCGAGCGCAACCATGCGCCGGCGGACGACGCGGACATGCCGAGCGCCGAGATCGAGGACGACATAGACCTTGATGGCGTGATGCTGATGCCGTCTACCGGTTTCGCCGACGACTTCGACCCAGAGGACATGATGAGCGGCTTCCAGGGACGCAGCGTGCTTGGCGCCGAGGAGCGGAACGCCGTCATTCAGGAGGTCAAGCAGCGCGCAGAGAAGAACGGCGGCTACGTGACGTACGACGAGCTTAACCAGATCGTGCCTGTCACCGTGCAAGACGAGTCGACGACCGACGAGTACCTGCAGATACTGCAGGCCCTCAACGTTGACGTCATCCGCGCAGAGGACGTGGACACCTACCGCGCCAACAAGGACAAGCAGGGCGACAACCGCCTGCACGCGTCCCGCGTGCAGGAGATGTTCGACGACCCTATTCGCATGTACCTCCACCAGATGGGACAGGTTCCCCTTCTCAGCCGTGAGCAGGAGGTGACGATCTGCCAGCAGATCGAGGAGGCCGAGGCGAAGACGAAGGACATGTTCAACCGATTCGCGTTCACGCCGCGCATGTATCTCGGGCTTCTCGACAAGCTCGAGGGCATGCAGGAGCGCTTCGACCGCGTCGTAACGGACAGGTTCGACGACAACCGCGACGCGTACATGGCGCAGCTGCCAGAGTTCCGCAGGATGCTGCGGGAGGTCGAGAAGCGCCTGTCCGACGCGCACGCAAAGTACTCTACGGTGATGAAGAACCGCCGCAAGGCCACGCCAGGGCAGATCAAGGGCGCGGAGAAGGCCGTCTCAAACGCCCGCGACGCACTGATGGATGCGTTCTACAAGCTCAACTTCAAGCAGAAGGTCCTCGAGACGCTGTGCATGGAGGCGGACGAGACGATCTACCTCCCGTACAAGCAGCAGCTCGCCCGCAAGGCCACGCTGCTTTCCCAGCATCCCTCCAAGCGCCGCGAGACGGAACTCGCCGACGCGCGCGAAAGGCTGGCGAAGTACGAGGCGCAGTTCGGCATGCCGCCAGAGGAGTTCCTGTCCACGTTCGAGGAGCTGCGCAGCGTCCTGCGCCGCGGGCAGGAGGCCCGGACCAAGATGGTGGAAGCCAACCTCCGACTTGTGATCTCGATCGTGAAGAAGTACATGAACCGCGGACTCAGCTTCCTCGACCTCATCCAGGAGGGCAACACCGGCCTGATGAAGGCTGTCGAGAAGTTCGAGTACAAGCGCGGCTACAAGTTCTCGACATACGCGACCTGGTGGATCCGCCAGGCGGCAACGCGCGCGATCGCGGACCAGGCACGGACCATCCGCATCCCCGTGCACATGATCGAGACGATCAACAAGCTCATGCGAGTGCAGAAGAAGCTCATCCAGCAGCTCGGCCGCGAACCCACCGAGGCGGAACTCTCCCAGGAAATGGAGATGAAGCCCGAGCAGGTTCGCGCAGTGTACCGCATGGCGCAGCAGCCAATTTCCCTGCAGAGCAAGGTAGGCGACAACGACGACGCGAAGTACGGCGACTTCATCCCGGACACGACCGCCGAGAATCCGTCCGACCAGACCGCCTACTCGATGCTGCGGGAACGTCTCCACGAGATCCTGACGACGCTCACCGACCGCGAACGTCAGGTGCTGGACTACCGCTTCGGCCTGTCCGACGGTTTCTCCAGGACGCTGGAAGAGGTCGGCAAGCAGTTCAACGTGACGCGCGAGCGCATCCGCCAGATCGAGGCGAAGGCACTGCGCAAGCTGCGCCACCCATCCCGCCTCAAGAAGCTCGACGGATTCCTCGTGGGCTAAGAGGCAAAACAAACCCGAAGCGTAGCGGAATGAGCAAAGCGACGGGATGAAGGCAAAACAACCCGGAGCGGAGCGAATGAGCAAAGCGGAATGAGCAAAGCGACGGGATGAAGGCAAAACAACCCGGAGCGGAGCGAATGAGCGTAGCGGAATGAGCAAAGCGACGGGATCAATAAACAGAGAAAGAAGGTAATAAAATGATCGAACTCTCGATGTTCGCAGATGCGGCTGTGCCCGCAATAAGTTCGGGTTCCTGCCCGCCCCATGCCATCGTCGCCCTTGCGGGCGCATTGGCTGGCGGATTCATCGCCGGCTTCTTCGTCGGGCGCCGCGGCAAGGCAGCCTGCGCCTGCAAGAAAGGCGCCGCCAAGAAGCAGCCGGCGCAGCAGCCCCGCCGCGCGGTCCGTCCGCCGGAACCCCGCACACCGATTCCCGCCGGCAGCGTGGAGATCTACGTTGGCAACCTTAGCTACGACATGACCGAAGATGCCCTTCGCAAGACATTCGAAGCGTTCGGCAAGGTCGATTCCGCGCGCGTGGTCACGAACCGCTTCAACAACAAGTCCAAGGGCTTTGGATTCGTGGTCATGCCGAACCGTCCCGAGGCCGAGAAGGCCATCGCCGAGATGAGCGAGAAGGAAGTCATGGGCCGGAAGATGCGCGTCAACGAGGCGCAGAACACGATCAAGGCAGACGCCTGATGCAGACGATATTCATCTACGGGCCGCCCGGGAGCGGCAAGACGACGCTCGGCAAGCTTCTTGCCGGGCGTTTTTCCGCCCCTTTCGAGGACCTTGACGACTCGATCGTGCAGGCGGCAGACGGCAAGTCAATCCCCGCAATCTTCTCCGAAGAGGGCGAGTCTGGGTTCCGCGCCCGCGAGCGAGCCGCTCTCGAGGCGGCCTGTGCCGCTCCAGGGCACGTTGTCGCGCTCGGCGGCGGCGCACTGCTGGACCCTACGTGCCGCATGCTCGCCGAGTCGCACGGGCAGGTCATCTGCCTCGACGTCCCGGCCAACGTCCTTAAGGCGCGGATCGCGTCCCAGGCCGGAACGCGCCCGCTCGCCGACGCCGCCGAGAAGGTGGACCGCCTGCTAGCCACGCGCGGACCTCACTACGACTCCTTCGCCGTGCGCCCCGTCGCGCACTTCGCGATCGACTCCGGCGACGAGCCCAGCGACATATTCGTGGGCCGTGGCCTCGTCGACACGGTCGGCGCCTGGGCGGCGGCGCGCAAGCTGGGCGGACGAGCCGTCGTCGTCGGCGACTCCAACACGTTCCCCCTTTACGGCGAACGCGTCCTTGCATCGCTGCGGAAGGCCGGATTCTCCGCTACGGCCCTGACGATCCCCGCCGGGGAAGAAACGAAGACGATCGACACGGTCATGTCCATATGGCGCGCGTTCCTTGCCGCCGAGCTGGGGCGCAGCGACTTCGCGGTCGCCGTTGGCGGCGGCGTGACAGGCGACATGACAGGCTTCGCCGCCGCCAGCTGGATGCGCGGCATGCGCTGGATAAACGTCCCGACCTCGCTGCTCGCGATGGTTGACGCCTCGACCGGCGGCAAGACGGGCTGCGACCTGCCAGAGGCCAAGAACATGGTGGGCGCGTTCCATTCGCCCACGTTCGTTCTGGCCGACACGGCGACGCTCGACACCCTGCCGCCTCGCGAGTTAGCCTGCGGCATGGCCGAGACTATCAAGCATGCCTTTATCGCCGACCCAGGCCTGCTGGATGACCCGTCGGTCGCACGTTCCCTGGCCGTGAAGGTCAAGATCGTCACGGAAGACGCGAAGGAGAAAGGCGTACGCGCGAAGCTGAACCTCGGCCACACCGTCGGGCACGCGCTCGAGATCGCCACAAACTTCTCGGTGAAGCATGGAGAGGCCGTCGCGATCGGCACTGTGGAGGAAGCGCGCCTTGCGGTACGGCTCGGCCTCGCTCCGGCGGACTGGCCCGACACCGTGGCGGCGGCGTTCGCGGCAGCGAAACTCCCAACTGCGCTGCCTGATGGCATCACGTTCGATTCGCTCGCGGAGATCATGCGCCACGACAAGAAGCAGCGCGGCGGCAAGATATCATTCGCGCTGCCGTGCGCTCCCGGCGACGTGCGCCTCGTGCCTGTTGCCGTGTAGCCGCCGTCAGAGCAGCTCGCCGAGCGGAAGCCCCTGCCGTCCGGCCTCGAATATCTTTCGCACGTCCTCGTGCGAAAGGGCGCGAGTCCATAGCGCGAAGTCGTCAACGTCGCCATTTAGCGGGCACCTGTAGGCGCCCGTCCCGTCCTGCCCGATTTGGAACGGCAGGCCGCTCTTCACGACTATGTCTGAAGCCGGAGCGCAGAGCCAGTTGAACCGCCCGTCCGCTCGTCCCTGGTAGACGATGATGACGCCTTCAGAGTTGCGCACGACTGCGTAGAACGCCCACTGGCCTGGTTCGATGTCGAAGGTGCCCAGGTCGATGCGGCCCTTGTCCGGACGGCCTGCGTTGAAGCAGACTCCCGGGACCTTCACTCCGTCCGTCGCCTTGGAAGCGACAAGCGCTATGCCCGGATTCGCTCCGCTCCTCCAGTCCTTGTTGGAGAAGATGACCGGATCGCCTTCCTGCTTGGCCGGCAGACGCGCCCAGAGCGTAACGGCGAAGTCGCCGCCGTTCTCGAACGCGAGCTTCTCGCTGCCTTCCACCTTGCGTATGCCAAGCGGCTTGCCGCCGGCTGCCAAGTAGGCCGCAAGGCCGTCCTTGAGCGCGCGCGGACAGTCTTTCGCTGTTTTCGCGAGGGGACGTCCGTCGAGATCTAGCGCTGCAGGATCAAGCCCAAAGTGCGCGAGCGCGGTCGCCGTGAGGTCGTAGTGGCGTGGCGCGCCGACGAGGCGGCCAGAGGGGATGTTGTGCCCCGAGAGAATGACTGGGATCGTGCATGCCTGGCCGCCCCACATGCCGTGGGAACGCGCATAGCCGCCGTGGTCGGACGTAACCATCACAAGCCAGTCTTCGTCCTTGAACGTAGGGCGGCTCCTGATTGCCGCGAGCGCCGCGGCGATGTACGTGTCGCT